>JACRGX010000047.1 GCA_016212185.1 Nitrospirota bacterium | reverse complement strand
TATTGCAATAATCAGCAACGGCATAAAAATAACGGAATCCCCTGAGGGTGATTGTGCCGTGAGAAAATTATTCGGCATCAGGGAAGATGATTATCTCATTGCAGTAGTGGGCCGCCTTGAGCCTGTGAAAGGGCATAAATACTTTATACAAGCTATGAAAAACGCGGTGAAAAAACATCCCCGGCTCCACTGCCTTATTATCGGGGCAGGGAGGATGAAGAAGGAATTGCAATCTCTTGTTATAGATGAAAAACTTGAAGGAAATATACATTTCACAGGTTTTAGCAATGAAGTGAGGGAAATCCTGAATTGCTGTAATGCCTTTTGCATGCCGTCTTTGTCCGAAGGGCATCCTTATGCTTTGCTTGAGGCATGTGCATGCGCCCTGCCTGTTCTTGCAACAGCAACAGGCGGGATTCTTGATTTGCTTGAAAACAACAGGACAGGATTATTGGTACAGCCCGGCAGTTCAGAGGCTCTGGAAAGAGGTATCCTACGGCTTATTGAAAACCCTGCAGAAAGTGCGATGATGGGCAAGGCTGCATACAAAATGGTCTCTGAAAAATTCTCAATTGAGAGGATGATGATGGAAACCTTAAAAGTTTATGGTATAAAAAAGCATGATGCGTAAAGATTTTAAATGGATAGCGAGCATATTCCCTGTCCCGATGTGTCGGGACTGCAGGGTCAAGCGAGCGAATATAATAAAATATATTCCTTACATTAGATTCCCTGTAGCTTGCTACAGGGAATATCAATGGCGCACAGCCTTGACTATTTTTTTTACTGCAGTAGCAGTCAGCTTTATTTTTGCTTCTGGATATACAAAAGAGCGGCAGGCAGAACCGGTTTTACATGAGCTTTATATGGGCGATCACACAAACACCGCTGTTGTCGGGCAGAGCCTTCCCGGTTTATGGAGGCCGTTTTCAGACGATTCGCTGTGGAATACACCTGTTAAGGCAGATGCCCTGACACATCCTGATTCAGATGAGATTATTGCCTTTGCCTCAGCAGAGGCTAAAAATATACGGCTTGCCAAAGTTTACAGTATTCCTGTCTGGGTGGTAAATTCTGATAACATCCCTCTGCTTAAAGTGAGAAGCGATAAGATTTTTGACACATGGGATAAAGACAGAGACGGCTGGAGCGATGAAGGGATTCCAATATTAAAAAACATGTGGCAAGAGCCAACGGAGGACGGGCATATCTGCATCGTTGATTTTTTTAAAGGGATTTCATGGGAGCTTTCAAGATTCGGCTGGATAGATGACAAGACGCCAAAATCCACCACATTAAATATCTGGCGGCTTGATGGAACAGGCGTTGGAGATTACAAAGAAGGGGAGAGATGGCAGGTGCGCGGAGGACGCGGGTCGGGTTTTCCGCTTATTGCAGGACTTATCAGGCCCGAGGAGTTAAAGGCAGGGGAGATACGCCATGCCCTTGTATTTACTTTCCCCAAAAACCGGCAGGCGGAAAACGGCAAAAACATCTTTCTGCCCCCTGCGTCACGCAGCGACGGCAAATATGCGGGCAGGCAATATCCTATTGAAGGCATACGCTTTCAGCTTGACCCGTCAATCACAGAAAAGGATTTTGATAAATGGGGGCTTAACAGGGAAGGGAAGATTATAGCGCGGGCGCTTCAGAAATACGGTATGTTTTTAGGCGACAACGGCGGCGCAATGGCTTTGCAGGCTCAACTGCTGGCTCCGTCATCTGACGGCAACCGGAAGAAATGGGATGAGCTTTTTCCCGGCTTTTATAAGAATGTGGAAAAAATCCCGACAAATAAATTCAGGGTCGTCTATACAGGAGAACCGGTGGTGAAGTAATAAAAATGTATTTATTGCAAAATTATCAATTATCATTTCAAAATGCAAATTTTAAATGGACAGCGAGCCTGCCTGCGGCGCCGCCAGAGGCGGGTAAACTTGTCCGGTCTACGACTCATAGGGAATCTTTTTGATATTAATCCTGCCGACAGGATTTTTGTTGGATATCAGATTACAATGAAGACGGGGTGATAGATGAATACAGGGAGCCGTGAGATAGTCAACAGCTTATTAATAAATGGTATAATTAATAATGAAAAAAGAGGCGCAGACTATGAAATATAGGAAGAAGCAGGAACTGACAGTTAAAAGGATATTCAGCATATTAAAAAACCACGCCGGTGATTTAAGGAAATATTCCGTCAAAAAAATAGGAATTTTCGGCTCTTATGTAAGGGGGGAACAAAAAAAGCGCAGTGATATAGACCTGCTCGTTGAGTTTGATACATCTTCATTCGGCAAAAATTTCGAGGGATATTTTGATACATATATGGACCTATCCTTTCTTCTTGAGGAAATCTTTCAGAAAAAAGTGGACCTTTTAACCAATGAGATGATTAGTCCGCATATCCGGCCATATGTTTTAAAAGAGGTGAAATATCTTGAAGGAGTATAAGCCTTATCTGATTCATATTGCTGATGAGGTAAGATACCTTATGAAGAATTCTGAAAATCTTACTTTTGAGTCATTTATGCAAAATGAAACATACATAAGAAGTTTTGTGCGCTCGCTGGAAGTTATTGGAGAGGCGACTAAAAATCTTCCACAGAGTTTTAGAAAACATTACCCGCAAATCTCATGGAAGGAGATGGCAGGACTAAGAGATGTCCTGATACATCAATACTTTGGCATTAATTACTCATTGCTCTGGGATATTATAAAAAATAAACTTCCTGTGCTTAATGGACAGATAGCAGATATTCTCAAGGAAATAGATACTGCTGAAGATATGTAGATGTCTACCCATGACATCACAGACAACCGCAACAGTCATTCCTATTTGCCGAGCCTGTCATTCCGACTTGTTCGGAATCTTTCTTTAAAAGGAGAAGTTATTAGATGCCTGCCAAACATTCCATAAAATTACTGCTGATAGTTTTTGTTTTATGATACGTTGCTGCTGATAACTTCAATAGTCCTGAGCAGTACTGCTGCTCAGGACTATTCTCTTTGCATTAGAGTTGTTGACGGCGACACTATATCTATTTAAAAATATTTCTCTGCGACCTCTCCATGGTTAACTCTATACGACGAGTGCCGCTTCTCCGGAAAAGATTTCCTTTATCCCGTGAAGAACGCCTATTAACCGTTCCAGCGTCCTCCTGTTCGGCGAAAAGACAAAGACTATTGCGCGCGATAATGCATATCCCGAAAGGGCGTAATAAAACAAGAGCCTGCTTAATATTCCACTTTTTTTATACCGTGTGAAAAAAACATATGAAAACAGGACAAACATCCTCCCCTTTGCAAAATCATCAGGTCTCATTGCAGGGGATTCCATATGAAGAAGTTTTGCGTCGGGTGTATAGATAAGTTTATATTTTCTGGACACCCTGTAAGTAAATTCTTTGTCCTCTCCAATGCGGTATTTGTGAAAAAACCCGGTGTCAAATGCGAAACTGTCAAAGAGTCCCCTCCTGAAAGAACTTACGCCGCCTGAGAGGAAATCAACCTCGGTTTTTTTGCGTATGGGCGAACCGGTTGCGCCGTAATTTGTGCTGAACCCGGAAGCAAGAACTTTGCCCTCTTGGAAGCCTGATATTAAAAAAATAATATTGACTATTCTCCGCAGGCGCTGGATTAGTTTAAGAGGTTTTGGATTTGTTATCGCCCCGCCGACACCGCCTATCTTTCCTCCGGCGTCTTCTTCATATACGGCGAGTATTTTTTCTGTATAGTCGGAATATAAAACCACGTCGTCGTCAAGGAAGAAAATTATGTCTCCGGTTGATGCCTTTATCCCTAAATTTCTTGATGCCGTAAGCCCCGGCGTGTCTTTTTTGAGATATAGATACCGTATGCCGGCCTCTTTACATTCTTTTTCAAAGGGCAGTTCCTTGAGATTTCCGTCATCAACAATGATAATCTCATACGGCTTTACCGTCTGCTCCAATAGCGACTTGACGCAGTTTTTCAGCTCTTCGGGCCTGTTGTATGTGGGAATTATGACACTTGACTTAAACATTTCTTAAAATTCCTGTATATATTATCAGGGCTTTCATTGGGGATGGTTACCGCATAAAATCTGCGGACGCTGAGGCTCTTTTCTATGATATTATCTATGTCATGCCTGCTCTCATAACCGTATAGCGAGAGGAGCCTAAGGACATCTTCAAACATTGGAAATGCCGACCACTGAATGGCTTTGATTTTTCCGATAATCTCTTCTTTCCCGGCTTCTGCAAAGCTGAACTCAGCTCCGGGAATTAAAATCAATGCTGTTGAAGGCTCCGCGGTATGAATAATTTTACAGTCCGGACAAATATCAGCCACATCCGTAAACATAGGAGGATTGTAGAGGTATTTCAAATGCTGAAGCACGGAGGACGGAAGATAACTCTCTGCAAGTTTTTTAAAACGCTTTCTGAACGCGGTATGCCTTAGTGTATTCTTATCCAGTGATCTCATGCCGTAAAGCCACGGGAATATATCAAAATGATAATCCGTAAGAGGTATGTAATCTCTGAATATATAAGCCTTCCCGTCAAATAAAATAAACTTGTCTTCGCTCAGATAATTCCAGCCTTCCTTCAGCAGGTTCAGTACAAGGATTGATTTCCCTATGCCGCCGGGACCTATAAGCAGGACGGCCTTATCCGCCTGATTCATGACAGAGCCGTGAAAAAGCATTCCGCCTTTTTTCTGAAGGGCAAGCTGGATGCAAAGCACAAGGCAGTCAAATATTCTCCACGCACAGCCTTTCTTCGGGG
Organism: Nitrospirota bacterium; assembly: GCA_016212185.1. Classification (NCBI taxonomy): domain Bacteria; kingdom Pseudomonadati; phylum Nitrospirota; species Nitrospirota bacterium. The sequence continues at coordinate 32,739 of JACRGX010000047.1, read as the reverse complement.
TATAGAACAGCTCCATTTTTTCAGAGAGTTTGATGAGGATGTCAGGCTTTTTGATACTGCCGAATACAATAAAAAAGTTGCCTTCGTGTTTATTTATCCAGAACGCGGAGGGATCACGCGTATTGCGTGTCTGTAAAAAAGGCATATTTTTATGCCTGAGTTGAGATATAAGGATGTCTGCTTTGCTGCCTTGCAGTCCATCCTTATCCGGGAAAAGCCTGAAATGTCTTAGCAGTAATTTATCTGCCTCAGGGACAAGGCCTTCGGCTTTTATCCTTACCAAAGAGTGAATATTAAAAAACAACGAATTGCCGGTCACAGTTCCTGCCATAAATTTTTCAGCCTGACTCCTTTCAGAAAATAATACTTTTTCTCCGCTTTATTAACAACTGTTAACATGACCGCATAAAAAATCAGGGCGCTGAGCAAAGTGGTGACAAAGATATTTAAGGACAAATATGCAGAGATGTAATTAAGTAAGACTATTGCCGCGCACATGATGGGAAACGGCAGGCTCAAGGCCTTTACGGCGGTTTTCCAGTCAGCCTGGTTGTGAAAGCACATTTTCTTAATAAACATGAAAAAACCAATAAAAAGCAGAAAATAAGAGATACTGCAGGATATGGCAACGCCTTTAATGCCCAGCCCTGATTTCAGTAAGATTATGCTCAAGAGTATGTTCCCTGTCAGAACCAAAATAGAAATATAAAAAGCCTTTAACTGCAGGCCGCTGGCAATCAAAATCCCCCGTGCAGTGTATGACATGGACAGGAAATAACACCCGAGAGTCACTATCTGCGCTGAAACAATCCCCTGAATGTATCGGGGCAATAATACAGGGATAAGCACGGGCAGTACAAGGACAATAGGGCCGAGCAGGAGGGGCATTAAATAAGCTGTCTTAACAAGGGGACCGAAAAAATATTCCCTGAGAATTGCCTCTTTGGAATTGCTCCCGGCATCTTTCATTAACTTGGACTCAACGACTTCACGGGAGGCGCCGGGGATTTGCATGACAAAATTTAAAACCATGATGGCAATACTGTAGTAGCCTAACTGTTCATTGCCTAAAAAATAAGAGACTACAATCCGGTCCGAGGTCCGTATCATAAGGTCGCTGATTAAGAAAATCATAATCGGGAAGCCCCTTTTAACAAGGTCCGCAAAAACAGAATACCTGAATCCTGTTTTAATCCCGAGAGGATGTTTTGCCCTCAGATAGAAAATAACGGCGAGATTTGAAAGTACCGCGCTGATGTATAAGCCGTAGATATTGAAGAAATAGAGCAGGGGCAGGCTTGAGAAGAAAGCGACAGTAGTCAGGAGATAATTTGAAGATGTGATAAGGCTGAAGTCCTGCAGCGCCTTAAGATAATTGATGTAATATTCATAATACCACCATATGAGCACAAGGGCCGCCATCGCTATCAGCCCTGTCGTTGTAACAAGATTAAAGTTGCCTGTTAGGGCGGCAATGACGATAACTGCCGCGGCTAAAATGTTTAAATAAAGAGTGCCGTAGAATACGCTTCCCTTGAGGTCGTCTATTTTCTGCAGTTCTTTTTTTTCCTCGTGATAAGGAATAAAATAACGCATTGAATAACGCGAACCTAAATGAATATAAGGTACGTATGTAGGGATAATATAAAGAAGGTTCCACAGGCCGAACATTTCAGGAGAGAGGAGTTTGGGTTTTATGAAGGCATTAAAGACACTTAATAACTGTTTGTAAAAGTTGCTGGAGGAATACTTAATTATGGTTTTAGCGGTATGTTCTTTTTCTTTATGGTCCAAAACAAGGCTCCTGATTCCTTAATTATAGCAGAATTATCATTGATGCAGATGACGCAGCTAACCACAGAGGGCACAGAGTGGATTTATTGCAAAATTATCAATTATCATTTCAAAATGCAAATTTTAAGTGCTAACTTTGTCCCGACCTGTCGGGAATGAATTTACAATGAATATTTTCTCTGTGTTTTTAGCAGTATTTTAAAAAATTCACAAACCCAGTTTTTTATAGTATAATCATAATCATGACTGGCATATTGTCACCTGACATTAAGAAGCTGGTTGAGAAAAACTCAAGGGAATTGTCTGAGATTGAAGGCAATCTGCTCAGCACTGCCAAGGACGGGCAGGTTAGAGTTTTTTTTATTACGAGCTGTAATGCCTCCGAGGGTAAGACTGTTACCGCAATAAGTCTGGCATATGCCCTTTCCCGGAATGCACGCCGCAAAGTCTTGCTGATTGACGGCAACCTCCACACCCCGCGTCTCCATGAGGTTTTTAGTATTGATGCCGGCTCCGGACTTACAGACTTATGTTATGGAAAAGTGAGGGATGTTGAAAGAGACACAGAATTGCAAGATTTGTATGTCATAACTCACGGCGCTTCTGTTGAAAATACGGCAGACCTGTTCAGGTCAGTGGATTTCAAGACAACGCTGGATAATCTCAAACAGAAATTTGACTATGTTATCGTGGACGGCTGTTCGGTAATCGGCTCATCTGATGCGCTGGTCTCTGCGAAATGCTTTGACGGAATCATTTTGGTTGTTGAGTGTGAAAAGACAACGTGGGAGATTGCTGAAACGGTTCAAAATAAGCTGAAGATGTCAGGAGGCAATATTATTGGCGCAGTCCTTAATAAACGGAAATATTACATACCACGGTTTTTATATGGGAAAATTTAGACCCTATATTGAAAAGAAGGGGGCAATGAAGCGCTTACTATACGTCCTTTTTATCTTTTTTATAATCGGGTGCGCTTCGGGTCATAAAAAAGCAGACCAAGACAGCGGTGAAGCGTCGTATGAACTTACCACCTTTTCTTTTGATCAAAAAAACAGTCCCTATGAATTCTGGCCCGCATATCAGATTAATGCGGGAGATATTCTGGATGTCCTTTTTCAGATTAAGACATGGGAGAAAAAGGCAGACTACAGGCTGGGAATCGATGATTTTACAAGCATAAAATTCCTCCACGCCCCTGAATTAAACACTGATGATAAGGTGCATCCTGACGGGAATATAGCCCTTCCCTATATCGGAGAGTTTCAAGCTTTGGGAAAAACAATTGAAGAAATACAGACTGAATTGAGCGGGCGCTACAAAGGGATTCTTCAGAATCCCGAAATTCAGGTGCTGGTTCCCGAGTACCGCGCATCAATAAAAGAACTGAAGGCTGACCTTAAAACCGCGCCGAGGGGGCTGAGCAGGCTGGTAACTGTGAGGCCTGACGGATATGTGACATTTCCGATAGTCGGCAGTATCTTTGTGGGAGGCAGGACTTTTCCCGACGTCAACAATGAGCTTAATGAAAAGTATGACAAAATAATCCCCGGACTTTATGTAGACCTTTTTTTAGAACATCATGCAGGCTCCAGGATGTATGTCCTGGGACAGGTTTATAAGCCCGGGGTTTACGATATCCCTAAACCCCTGACTATTGAACAGGCTATTGCAATGGCAGGAGGTTATATGCGGGAGGCCAGGCTGAATGATATTTTTGTTGTCAGAAGGCAGTATGACCGGATGATTGCAACGAGGATTGATTTCGCAAATAAATTTAATAACAACAACAGAGAATACAAATTTTTCTATTTAAGACCCGATGATATTTTATACGTTCCCAAAAGACCTATCAACAAGGCGGCGGAATTAATGCGCGACGTCTCTGAAATTTTGCTTTTCAGAGGGTGGAGTTTTGGATTTAGCTGGGAACTTCATGATGAACCGGCTGAACCATAAGGCGGCAAAGCCGTAACTTTTCAGTGACAGGAGGAAGGTGTATTGCAGTTTGAGGATTACAGAAAAGAGCTGCTTACCGTGCTTTTTGCGCAGAAACGGTTAATCGTTGCTGTTACAGTATTTGTCTTTACATGCGCTGTCCTGATAGCCTTTTTCTGGCCTCCTACCTATGCTTCTTACGGAACTGTTCTTATAAAGATCAAACGCCAGTTTAAAAACCCCGAGGCTTTGGAAAAGTCGGATATCCGCTATTCGCCGGTTACGCCGGAAGACCTTTCCTCTGAAGTGGAGATACTGACCTCCCATGATGTTATTGAAATGACAATTGACTCCCTGAAGAAAAGGAATTTATACCGCCCTGAAGGCGGCGGATTTTTAAATATATCACTGCTTCTGGACATAATTCTGCCTGATAAGCAAAGCGACAAGAAACAATTCAACAAGGAAGTTTACAACATAAAGAAAAAACTGCAGACTAAAGTCGTAGAGGTATCAAATGCCATAGAGGTCACTTTTCACAGCAATGACCCGGCATATGCAGTAACTTTTCTGGACGCCCTGCTGAACGAGTATATAAAATACCGGATGAAAATTTATTATCCGGATGAAGCAGAGACTTATTTTACAAAGGGAGCCGGAGGTTTTGGCGAAGAGATTGATAAAAAACGAAAAGACTGGATAAGCATGATAGAGAAAAATAAAATTTCAGACCCTTCAGAGGAATTGAAAAACAACCTTTTGATAAAGAAGGAACTTGAAACCCAGCTGAATACCCTTAGAAATTCAGCCATAGAAAAAAAGATGCAGATTGAATACCTGGAAACAGCTCTCAAGAAAGAAGGCATCCAGTTTTTTTCTTTCATAGACAAGTCAGCCATTGCCAATCTCAGCACATCCCTCCAGGACATTTTTATGGAATACGGAAAAGTACTGAGGGTATATACGCAGTCAAGCGACAAAGCCTCGCCGGTTGAGAAACAGATGAGAGACACATTGAACGTTCTCAGGTCTGAGATACGGATATATAAAGACGGGCTTGCCAGTGAACTGGAAACGCTTAATAAGCAGATAGCCGCCATAAAAAATGAAATAAGCAATATTGTAAACTGGAACGTGGAACTCCAGAAACAGAATATTACAACCCAGAAAATTCAATTTGAAATGGACCTGCTTAAACAATCTTATGATACCTTTTCAAAAAGAAGGGAAGAAGCGGTGCAGGGCTCCACAAGCCCTACGTCAATGCATATAAGCATTTTAAGCAAGGCATTTCTTTCAAACGGGCCGGTGTTTCCTAAAAAGATAATTGTCATCCCGCTGGGTTTTATTATAGGTCTTTTGATGGGCTGCAGTCTTGCGTTTGTCAAAGAATATTTTGACCATACATTCAAAAAAATAAGCGATGCGGAAAAAATGGGGCTGCGGGTGATATTTTCAATCCCTGATTTTACGGTTAAAGAGAAACCAGCACAGAAATAGCATTCCCCTTTTTTCTCATTTAAAGCCCGCTGATTTTCTGCTAAACTATATCAGCTATGGTAAGGATAAAAATCTGCGGTACGACGAATCTTAAAGACGCCTATGCCGCCGTGGAATTCGGCGCGGACGCCCTCGGCTTTGTCTTTTATCCCAAAAGCCCGCGCGCCGTTACGCCTGAAACCGCAAAAGAGATTATTTCCAAACTGCCGCCGTTTATAACCACAGTCGGAGTTTTTGTTGATGAGAAGCCGTCAGTGATAGAAAAAACCGTCAATTACGCAGGGCTTGACATCATTCAGCTTCACGGCTCAGAGCCGCCTGAGAAATGTATTCTTTCAAAGAAGGTCATTAAGGCAATCAGGGTAAAGGATTTAACCGACCTTGAACCTCTAATCACATACAGGAGCGTTTCTGCGTTTTTGCTTGATGCTTACGCCCCGGACCTTCCGGGCGGCACAGGACAGGCGTTTAACTGGGACGTTGCGCTTGAGGCAAAAAAATTCGGCAGGATAATCCTTGCAGGCGGGCTTACGCCTGATAATGTTGCCGAGGCCATAGAACTGGTCAAACCTTACGGCGTTGATGCGGTCACTGGCGTTGAGGAAAATCAAAAGGGGATTAAGGATCATAAAAAACTAAGATTATTTATTGAGAGGGCGCGGCAGGCGATTAAAGGACATGTCTGAATCTTTTGCATCAGGATGCTTTAGTCAGACACAGATTGAAGAGATTTTAGGCATACCTTTTACAGCGGATAACTATGTCCGCCTCCTAAAGAGCGGCGCTGAGACCTTTCAGACAATCTTTGATTCTGTTTCAGCCGCCCAGCACAGTATCTGCATTGAATTTTACATCTTTAGAGATGATGACACAGGCAGGAGACTGGCGGACCTGCTTAAGGAAAAATCAAGGCAGGGTGTAAAGGTATATCTTCTTTATGACCATTTCGGCTCTTTCATGACGTCGCGGAGTTTCTGGTCTGACATGAAAAAGGCGGGCATTAACCTCAGGGTTTCACGCCCGTTCCGGTGGTCCTCACCCGGGCATTACATCCACCGCAACCACAAAAAACTCTTGATAATAGACGGGCAAAAGACATTTACCGGCGGATTCAACATTGCAGATGAGTACCATGGTTATTTAAAAATAAGAAAGCAGGCGTGGAGGGATACCGGAATTTATCTGGAAGGCCCTATCGCACAAACCCTGTTTGAGATTTTCAGAAAAAGCTGGACCGCATGGAGAGGGGAGCCGATTATTCACACACAGGAGGCTCATACGGGCAATCATAGGGTCCCGGTCATTCCCATATTCTCCAACTCTGCAAGGAGCAGGAGAAGGCTGAGGAAGTTATTTTTTTACAGCATAAACAATGCAAGGGAAAGGATTCTGATCACAACTGCATATTTTACTCCCAGCAGGAGGATATTAATGACGCTGGAAGATGCGGTCCAAAGAGGGGTTAAGGTGCAAATCCTGTTGCCGGACAAAAGCGATCTCTTCCCCGTGGATTATGTTGCGAGGGCATCGTATACGAAATTATTAAAGGCCGGCATAGAGGTCTATACTTATCAGGGTAAAATCCTGCATGCCAAGACAGCGGTCTTTGACGACTGCTGGAGCATAGTCGGCTCTGCGAATCTTGATTTTCAGTCGCTCAGGAGGAATGACGAGGGGAATGTCGGAATTTTAGGTGAGGTATTCACCCGGCAGTTGACCGAAGTTTTTGAAGAAGACCTGTCCCAGTCGGTAAAGATTGACCCTGCTTTGTGGGCAAGACGTTCCCTTTATGAAAAAGTTTTTGAAGGGGTTTTTTCAGTGTTCAGGAAAAGGCTCTGATTAATGTATGAGCCGGATTCTGAGTTTTCAGACAAACTCCATACTGCATCTTCTTCAAATAAACCTGCTAACATTTCTCTTGTAAATTTCTATCCGGACATGGTAAAAAACCCTGTGGCAAAAAAAATCGTGATTGACATTGAGACAATCGGCAGAGACTTTGAGTCCTTTGATGAACTGACAAAGGAAAACCTTCTTAAGTCTGCTGAGACCGAGGAGGAGATTCAGGAGGCAAAGGATAAGCTCAGCCTCTCGCCTCTTACCGGTGAGATAGCGGCGATAGGCATGCTTGAAATGGAGTCTGACAAGGGGTTTGTGTATTTTCAGGCAGGGGATAACCCGCCGCTTCCGTTTGAAGAAAATTCAATAGAATATTTTGCCGGCGCAGAAGAAGGACTGCTAAAAAAATTCTGGGAGACTGTAAAAAAATACGACCAGATAATCACATTTAACGGCAGGGCGTTTGATGCCCCATTCATCATCCTGCGCTCCGCGGCGCTTAAGATAAAACCGTCAAAAGACCTGATGCCCCCGCGTTTCAACAGCACATCACATGTGGACCTGTTTGACCAGCTTACATTCCTGGGCGCTGTGAGCAGAAAAAATTTCAGCCTCCATATGTGCTGTAAGGCGTTTGGAATAGAAAGCCCTAAGGAACAGGGCATTACAGGGCTTGAAGTCGGAGACCTTTATAAAAAAGGCCGGTATCTTGATATTGCAAAATACTGCCTCGGCGATTTGTACGCAACTAAAAAACTGTTTCAATACTGGAATGACTTTGTAAAATTTCCTTAATCATAAATCATCCTATGTTATTACTTGCACTTTCTTTCGGGGCTTATCTTTTTTCTTTTGTGAAAAAGTCTTTTTTGTATATCGGACTTCTCCTTCAGACTGCATACATAATCTCAAGAGGGCTTTCACTCGGAAGGCTTCCACTTGTCGGACCGCACGACACCATTGCCTTTCTGAGCGCATCCCTGATTGCATTTTCCATTCCCTTTGTTGTTATTTTAAAAAAACAGCCGCTCTTTCATGGCGGACTGGCAGTAACAGCCTCGGCCTTTACAATATTCTCTCTTATTTCAAAGCAAAACAATGCCCCCCTGCCGCCTGTGCTAAAAACACTCTGGTTTGAGGCGCACGTTGTGCTTGCTTTTCTTTCATATGCGCTCTTTGGAATTGCGGCGATACTCGGGTATCTTCATCTCAGGGGAAAAGATGACAATACTGAGGGCCTGCAATACAGGGCCATACTTATCGGCTACTGCCTTTTTACATTATCCATAGTATTCGGAGGCATATGGGCCTATCTTGCATGGGGGACTTACTGGCTCTGGACTCCTAAGGAATTATGGACCAGCATTTTATGGCTGTTCTACGGGCTTCACCTTCATGCGCGGTTAAGGCAGCGGTGGACGGATAAGATGCTTGCGTATTTAGGCATTGCCGGGTTTGCCGTTGTACTCTTTACATATCTTGGAGTGAGCCTTTTGATGAAAAGCTCGCACAGCTTTTAAAAAAGGAATGCAGAGGAGGGTTGTAATTACTGGATATTAACGGCATATATCCCTTCTAAATTTTAAGAATACAACATGATTATTATCTGTCATGCTGCAAAAGTTTATAGTATCTGCCCTGAACATAAAAGAAAGGCAGCATGACTCAGAGGTGTTGCCTTGAAATTCTTCAGGCATATATGCCGTTAATATTATGGAGGGAATGACAATTTTTAAATGAAATTTTTAAAAACCATCACAGACTTCTTCTTTTCACTGAAGACTACCTTATGGTCTTTGTTCCTCCTTGTTGCTATGTTCCTTGCAGGCGCGTTCATCATGCCTGTCAGGGAAGAGTTCCAGACCATTCACTCGGCTCCTTTTTTTCAATGGCTGGCAGGACAGCCATTGAGCGTGACGTGGTGGCTCTGGTGCTCGCTGGGAATTCTTCTGATACTTACAGTCAACACGCTTTTTTGCAGTATTGAATCTATTGTAAAAAAACGCAAGGGGACCAACCTGCTTCTGCTAATCTCGCCTCAGGTGATACATACCGGATTTCTTTTTATCTTATTCGCGCACCTTTTAAGCGCAGCCGGCGGATTGAGCGCTGTAGCGGCTGCCAATGAAGGGACCATGTTTGTAATATCAACTGACAATGACTTCCTCCGCATCAGGGATATAAACATCAGTGCATCTCCTGACGGATATATTTCCGACTGGGAGGTTAACATAGAATATTTGTCAGACAAAGGCGTTATCCTGCCGGACAAAATCAAACCCAACCAGCCTTCGCTTCAGATGGGCCTTAATGTCAATGTAAAAGACATCACCGCACTGCCTGAGAAGGCAGTCCTTCTTCAGGTAAGCAAAGACCCGGGCGCTTCGTGGGCCTTGGCAGGCGGTATTTTATTCACAATCGGCATTGTCACTCTGATTCTATTCAGGATGAAGACGGAAAGGATAAGCAGTCGTAGCACCTCTCTCCCGCATAAACCGTAAAAACTGCAAGCAGGACTCCGCCGATTACATCAACGGCATAATGATAGCGCAGATATACTGTTGAGACAAGGAGCGCAAGGACCACAGGGAGAAAAATGTTGTAAAGAGGTTTTTGAAATCTGTACGCAAGGTAAAGCACTACAAGAGTTACTGCGGTGTGTCCGCTCGGGAATGCATCCCTCTTTGTTCCCTCAAGCGCATTAAGTGTATTATCTATAATATCCCTCAGAAATATCCCGTGCAGTTCAATGTTTTGAAGGTGGTTTATAGTGTACCGGGGCCCGATTGCAGGGAATAAGATATAACCGATGTAAGAGAGATAAAAACACAGGACAATAAGGAAAAGTGATTTATTAAATGCGTCATCCTTTCCCTTTAGCTTTAAAGCCGCGCCGAGAATTACAGGCAGGAAATAATACGATAAATAGGCAAGCTGAAGAAATTCGGTAATTACAGGATGTGTAAGGCTCTCCAGTGCAACTGTCGGGTATCTGCCAAAAAGCAGGTAATCCAGGCGTATCAGCAGGGGGTCATAAGTTCTTGGATTTATATAACGTATCAAACCGCCGAGGCTGTCAAATATCAGAAATACCGTAATAACCGGAAAGACAATGTCATATGCCAGTCTTATTATCCGGTTGTTGTTTTTTGCCCTGAGATATATGAGCAGTAAAAGTACGGCTGACAGGACAGCGTACATCACGAGGATAAAGACGGCATTTGGTATTTGTTTCATAAAAAAAGCCGTAACGGCAAAAAGAAAAGCGAGGAACCCGAAGGTAAGGATATCCACCGGCATTACTGCGGGGAAAACCTTATGCAAAAACAATGTCCATTCTGAATGTTTTTTTGTAGTTTTCAATAAGGCTGCCTATTGCAAGAAATTCACTCTGAGGTGATTTTATCTTAACGCTGTCGCCTGCATTCAGGTTAACGGGAATTTCAAGACAATCATTCATCTTGATGGGATTGCCGTTTCTGACGTTTTTTATAACCGGTTCTTTGACCTTTATTTCAGGCATCCACGAGAGCGCTGCATCCATGCTGTAAATACCTTTGGACTGAAAATGGCTTTCAAATCCCCCCTCACACCCCTTTAGCAAAGGGGGACAGGGGGGATTTGGTATCTCATCAAGATTTAAGGCATCTTCAATCCCAAACGGCCCTATCGCACTGCGCTCAAGTTCAGACAGATGCGCGAATGTGCCGAGTTTTTTGCCGATATCATCACAGAGTGTCCTGACATAGGTCCCCTTTGAACATAACACCCTGAATGAGACAAATGGTAAATATGTTTTTAAAAGTTCAATCCTGCGGATATGGACTTCCCTCTGCTCACGGGGAATATCTACGCCCTTTCGCGCAAATTTGTAAAGAGGCTGTCCCTTGTGCTTCAATGCGGAAAACATCGGCGGCTTCTGCAGTATCCTTCCTGCAAAGGACTTGAGCGCATTCTCAATCTCATCCTCCCGGACATCAACCTTGTCCGCCCTTTCAACAATATGTCCGCATGAGTCCTGAGTATCAGTTGCTTCGCCTAATTTCATCACAGCAATATATTCTTTATCAAGAGAAGAAAAATAAGATACAAGCCTCGTAGCTTTATCAGCACATACAAGGAGGATACCTGTGGCAGAAGGGTCCAGCGTGCCTGCATGCCCTGCCTTTTTTATGTTTAAAATCTTTTTTACCGCGGTTACTGCATCCTGCGACGTGATGCCTTTGGGTTTATTGAGGTTGATTACAATGTCCATAAAATCATTTCAGAATCGCTAATGAACATTATTTTTTAATTTGTTTAACAGCTTCTTTGACTGCCTTGAGCAATTTTTTCTGAACTTCCTTTAGAGCGCCATGGACCGTACAGCCTGCGGCGTTTGAGTGCCCTCCTCCCCCGAAAAGCGCACATATATCAGCAACATTCACTTTGCCGTTTGAGCGCATGCTTACCTTGAATTGTTCCTCTCTGTTCTGGCGAAAGAAAACTGAGACCTCAACTCCTTCAATCTTCCTCGGATAATTTGCAAAATACTCCGTATCCTGCACCGAGGTGCCGGTCTTTTCAAACATATCATGAGTAACTGCAACCCACGCCACACCATCCTGTTTTTTTAATGTCTTTAAACAAAGCGTCAAAAGCTTCACGCGGTTAAAAGACATCTTCTCATAGATCTCTCTTGCCGCCTGCCACGGATCCGCGCCCGCTACAATGAGACGGGAGGCGATAATCAGCGATTCAGGGGTTGTATTTGAATACCTGAAGCCTCCTGTATCCGTAAAGATTGCAGCATATAAATTTGAGGCAATTCCCTTATTCATTGGAATGCGGAGGGCACTAAGAAGTTTGTACACCAGCTCTCCCGTAGCCGATGCATCTGGCTCAATCCATTCAATGTCAGGCTTAAGCACAGTATTCTTGTCGCATCCTTTATCCTGTATCCTGCATCTTGTATCCTGCATCTTTTTATGCTGTATGTGATGATCAATAACAATAATATTTTTAGCCTTAGGGATTTTGATCCCCGTCCTGTCCGCACTATTGCAGTCAAGAAGGAACAAAACATCAAATTCCCTGAGCCTGCCTTTAGGCAGCCGGTTAAATAAATTTGAAAAAGGCAGAAACTTCAGTGTTTTCGGCAGGTGGTCCTTGTTTAAGATAAATGCCGTCTTGCCAATTTTTTTCAGTCCGAGGGCAAGGGCGATACAAGAGCCGGCAGAATCGCCGTCAGGGTTCAGATGGCTTACTATAAGAAATGTTTTGTTTTTCTTTATAAGTCCTGTGATTTCAGGCAGAACCTTCATCTTCTTTATCTCCGGAATCTTCCCGCGACTTAATCTCGTTGAGTATTTTATCTATCTTTGCGCCGTATTCTATGGATTCATCAAGCCTGAAAAAAAGCTGGGGGACAAATTTCATTCTAATCCTTCCGCTTAGTTCGCTCCTTATAAATCTTGCTGATGACTTGAGAATCCCGATGGTCTCATCGCGTTTTGAGTCCTCAAGCACACTCACGTAGACATTTGCATTCTTAAGGTCATCGCTTGTCTTGACGCCGGTGACCGTAATAAAACCAACCCTCGGGTCCTTAAGCTTGTGCATTATAATCTCTGCGATTTCTTCCCTCAGAAGGTCGTTTACCCTGACTGTGCGTTTATACGGATGCACTGCATCTCCTTAGGTCAGCATTCAATATTTGTCATTCCCGCAATCCCGAAACTTCGGGAGCGTCGGGAATCCTTCTGAAAACAAAGAAAGATTCCGGACAAGCCGGAATGACAGAATAGCTGGGAATGTCGCTTTACTTACAATTTCATTAGTAAATTTTTTTGTAGCATGACAGATAATAATCATGGTTGCGTTCTTAAAATTTTGAGGGCATATATGCCGTTATAGCCCATCTATCTAAAGTATCTCCATCTTTGAATTAATCATCTCAACTGTGGGTATATTCAGAGCCATCTCCCTGATGCTGTTGAGCACCTGGTGTATCGCCCTCGTCTCATTGGCAACGCAGGCAATTCCTATAACGGTACGCTGCCAGAGGTCGTTATCTCCGACCTCTGCGACAGAAACATTAAATTTATTTCTTATCCTGTCTTTAAGACTCTTGAGGATAAAACGCTTTGATTTCAGGGAATCTGCCTCAAGCAGATGAAGTTCAAGGGTTAGAACGCCTACTAACATACAATTACAGTTTAACTCTTAATTAAACTTCGTTGCCACCTTTTCCATAAGATAGGCCTCAAAAATATCGCCCACTTTGATATCATTGAAATTCTCTATCTGAATACCGCACTCGTATCCTGCCTGAACCTCTTTCACATCATCTTTAAATCTTTTAAGAGACGCTATCTTGTTGTCATAGATAACGATGTTGTCCCTTATGACCCTTATCCCGGTACAGGTCCTTGCAATCGTGCCGTCAAGGACATAACAGCCTGCAATCGTCCCGATTTTTGAGATATGAAACAGGTTTCTCACCTCAACCCTGCCTTGAACTTTCTCAGTAATGGTCGGTTCAAGAAGACCTTCAAGCGCTTTCTTAATATCCTCAATCGCATCATAGATAACATTGTAGCGTCTGATGTCAACCCCTTCTTTTTCGGCAAGCGAAGCGGCCTTTGCATCAGGACGCACGTTAAAACCTATAATGATTGCGTTGGAGGCAGTTGCAAGCATGACGTCTGATTCATTGATTCCTCCCACGCCGGTATGGATTACCCGGACCTTAACCTGCGGATGGCTGAGGTTTTCAAGTGTGTCCTTGACAGCCTCGGTAGATCCCTGAACATCAGCCTTTATAATAATGTTGAGTTCCCTTATCTCTCCTTCCTTGATCTTGTCGTAGAGGTCATCAAGGGTAACCTTCCTCAACTTTGCTGTTTCAACAGCCCGCTGTTTCTGAAATCTGTTCATGGCAATTTGTCTTGCTTTTCTTTCATCATCCATGACTACAAATATGTCACCGGACTGGGGGATGTCGGGAAAACCAATCACCTCTATCGGCATTGAAGGTCCGGCAGACTCCACCCTGCTGCCGTGATCATCAACGAGGGCTCGCACCCTGCCGGCAAGCGTTCCGGCCAGAAAGACATCTCCTGCCTTAAGCGTGCCTGAATTAACAATTACGGTAGCGACAGGTCCTCTGCCCTTATCCAGCTTTGCCTCTATTATTGTGCCTTTGGCATGTTTCTGGTAATCAGCCTTCAGTTCCATCATTTCCGCCTGAAGCAAAATCATCTCAAGCAGGCGGTCTATCCCTATGTTCTGTTTTGCCGAGACCTCCACAAAGATGTTCTGCCCTCCCCACTCCTCCGAAACTATGCCGTGATGGGCAAGCTCATTCCTGACCTTTGCCGCATTTGCCTCGGACTTGTCTATTTTATTAATCGCAACAACAATCGGGACATTTGCAGCCTTTGCGTGGTCTATTGCTTCAATGGTCTGAGGCATTACTCCGTCATCGGCAGCCACCACAAGCACAACAATATCCGTCACCTTAGCGCCCCTTGCCCGCATCATCGTAAAGGCCTCATGACCCGGCGTATCCAGAAAGACTATTTCCTTGTCATTCAGCCTCACCTTGTATGCGCCGATATGCTGGGTTATGCCGCCTGCCTCTGTTTCAGTAATTTTTGTCTTTCTTATTGTATCCAGAAGCGAGGTCTTCCCGTGGTCAACATGCCCCATAATAGTTACAATCGGCGGTCTGTGCCTAAGATTAGAGACATCCACTTCTTCTTCAATGAGGCCTTCCACATCCTCAACATGCACAGGTTCAATCTTTATTCCGAAGGCCTCGGCAATAATCTGCGCCGCATCTATATCTACAGGCTGGTTTATAGTCAGCATATAGCCGAGCTCCATAAATTTTTTAAACACCTCGGAAAGTTTCTGCCCGATTAGTTCTGCAAATTCCTTTACAGTTGTGCCTTCCTGAAATTTAAGCACGCGCTTCCTGGGCTGTGTCGGAAGCGCCGCAGTCTTTGCATCTGCACCCGGCGTATGATGCCTTTTATCATGCCTTTTATAAGCCGGGCCGCCCGCCTCATGAAATTTTTTTACAACCTCAACCCGCTTCATGGTGTCAAAGGCCTTTTGCATGCCGGGCTTACCCTTAAATTTTGTAAACTTCTCAATCTCAACAGCCTTCCGGAATCTGTCCGGAACCTTTATCTCTTCCTCTTCAACTGCGGCAGGGACTTCTGCCGGAGGCACAGTCTGAACAACAGGCGGTTCTTCAGGTTTCATTTCCGGATGGGGTTTGGAAGGAATTTCTGCAGCAGGAGGTATAACCTCTTTTGCTTTTTCTTCAACTGCCGCCTTTGCTTTTTTCACCTCAATTTTCACTTCTTTGTGAGGTTTCAGCGGCTTTTCTTCAGCGGTTTTGACTTTCTTGTCTTCCTTTTTGGGAAGCTGTGGTTTTGGTGCTTCTTTTAAGGTTTTAGCCGGAGTCTGCGCCTCTGCCTTTGTCTTTTTTGTAAAAATTCTGGTTATTTTTTCAGCGTCCTTATCCTCTATGCTTGAGCTGTGGCTTTTAACCTCTATGCCAAGTTTCGTAAGCTCCGCAATAATGTCCTTGCTGCCTACATTCAGTTTTTTTGCTAATTCGTAGACCCTTAATTTGCTCAACGCGACCTCTTTTCAATCTAATTTCTGTCCTGAGTTGTAACTTTAGTCTGTTAATGTTATCATAATCATCACCTTTTGTTCAATCAATGCACGTGAGGAGGTATATTGCAAAATGGCAGTTTGCTCGGTATGTGGAAAAAAGAACGTAAGCGGAAATAACGTAAGTCATGCAAATAACAGGACGAAACGCATTTTCTCTCCGAATCTGCAGGGGATTAAAATCCAGACAAAGCATGGAGTAAGAAGAATTCCTGTCTGCACCCGATGTATCCGTTCCGGCGCAGTAAAAAAAGCAGTGTAACTGAGTTATGAGTGATAAGTTAAAAACTCTTACCTCTTAACCTATGCAGCGCGTCGGTAATATCCTCAGGCAGTTTGTCAAAGACTACGGCTTAGAAAGCAGTCTTAAACTTCAAGCAATTAAAAAGCAGTGGGCAGGCATTGTAGGCGCTACTGTTGCCGCGCACGCATCCCCTGACCTGATAAAAGGCAAAACCATTTTTATCGCTGTTGATACGCCTCAGTGGATGCACCACCTGAGTTTTTATAAACAGGAGATATCTGAAAAACTCAGGCACCATAATATAGAGGATATCAGGTTTAAACTTGGGAAGCCGGATAAGAATCCGGACATTGAACAAGGCGTTCCCCGCTCCTTCCGGCTTTCAAAAGAGGACTACGCGTATATAGAAGATACAATCAGCAGCTTAAAGGATGCCGGACTCAGAGAAAAGTTCAGAACGCTTCTTACACACGGGTTAACAAAAAAGAAATAGAAAAACTTCCTATGCGCTTTCTGCCTGTCTTTCGTATACCAGAATCGGTTTCTCTTTTTTATTAATCACATTCTCAGTCAGGATGCACTCCCTAATCCCACTCTGTGACGGTATTTCATACATGACGTCAAGCATCACATCCTCAAGGATGGCCCTTAAGCCCCTTGCGCCGGTCTTGCGCTTTATCGCCTCTTTTGCGATTGCATGGAAGGCTGATTCATCAAATCTTAATTTGACATTGTCAAATGAAAGCAGTCTCTGATACTGCTTTACAAGCGCATTCTTAGGTTCGGTAAGAATCCTGATCAGCGCCTGCTCATCAAGCTCATCAAGCGTTGCAACAACAGGCAGGCGTCCGATAAATTCCGGTATGAGCCCGTATTTGAGCAGGTCCTCCGGCTGAACCATCCCGAGTATTTCGCCGATCTTTTTCTCCTGCCTGCCTTTTATTTCAGCTCCGAATCCGACTGCCTTTTTGCCGAGCCTTTGCTCTATTATCCCGTCAATGCCCACAAAAGCCCCGCCGCAGATAAACAAAATGTTTATTGTATTTACCTGAATAAATTCCTGATGCGGATGTTTCCTGCCTCCCTGAGGCGGAACGCTTGCAGTGGTCCCCTCAATAATTTTCAGAAGCGCCTGCTGAACCCCTTCACCGGAGACATCCCTTGTTATGGACGGGTTTTCAGATCTGCGGCTAATCTTGTCTATCTCGTCAATATATACAATTCCCCTCTGGGCCTTTTCAACGTCGTAGTTTGCCGCCTGAAGGAGTTTAAGTATTATGTTTTCAACATCCTCGCCAACATAGCCTGCTTCTGTGAGGGTTGTGGCGTCTGCAATTGTAAACGGCACGTCAAGGAACATTGCCAGCGTCTGCGCAAGAATAGTCTTGCCTGTGCCTGTGGGGCCGATAAGCAGTATATTGCTTTTCTGCAATTCCACATCAGACTTGCCCGGATTGTTTATCCTCTTGTAGTGATTGTGCACAGCAACTGAAAGTATCTTCTTTGCCCTTTCCTGGCTTATTACATAATCATCAAGAAATTTCTTTATCTCTCTGGGAAGCGGCGGCTTGGGCGATGCAGAAACATCAAAGGCAGGCTCAATCCCCTCTGCCATGATTTCATTGCAAAGACCTACACATTCGTTACAGATGTAAACCTCAGGTCCTGCTATGAGTTTTCTCACTTCATTGCCTGCCTTGCCGCAAAAAGAACATTTTAAATCGCTGCCGTTTCTTGCCGGCATTTTATTTTCTCTCATAATCTATTCCCTTTTATTTCCTTTCATTCCTGCCTGCTCTACGAGTCGTAGACCAGCCGGCAGGCTTAGTTTATTTCTTATTTTTAACCGTCACTATAACTTCATCCACAATGCCGTATTCTTTAGCCTCAGCGCCTGACATAAAATAGTCTCTTTCGGTATCAACCTGTATTTTTTCAACCAGCTGTCCTGTATGTCTTGCAAGGATATTATTCAGCACATCTTTCATTCTAAGCATTTCTTTTGCCTGAATCTCAACGTCTGTTGCCTGCCCGTGAAATCCGCCTATGGGCTGGTGTATCATTACCCTTGAATTGGGCAGGGCATACCGCTTGCCCTTGGTCCCTGCGGCAAGAAGCAGGGCTCCCATGCTCGTCGCCTGCCCCATGCAATATGTGGCAATGTCAGGTTTTACGTACTGCATAGTATCATATATGGCAAGACCTGAAGAAACTACTCCGCCCGGGGTGTTGATATAGATGTGAATATCTTTGTCCGGGTCCTCTGCCTGAAGAAAAAGGAGTTGTGCAATTACCGTATTTGCGCCGATATCATCTATGGGACAGCCTATAAAAATAATCCTGTCCTTAAGAAGCCTTGAATATATGTCATATGCCCTTTCCGTCCTTCCCGTCTGTTCAATAACTATTGGTATTAAACTCAATGTTATCTCCTTTCATGATTATAATCGGAAACTGTGTGATAAATGTATATTTCTTCGTCTGTCATTCCTGCATCCGCAGGAATGACAAAATAAGACACCTTTATTTATATCAATGAACTCATGTTTATGTCAAGGAGTGTCCATTTCACAATAAATATTCCCTGTGCTAAGATGTGATATGTCCAAGACCCTCAGACCGACCACATCCAAAGTCAGAGAGGCGGTGTTTAACATACTGCGCGATAAAATCCATGATGCCAGATTCCTTGACCTTTATGCAGGGACAGGCGCCATCGGGATTGAAGCGCTGAAACACGGCGCCTCAGAGGTAATCTTTGTTGATGCAGGCAGAAGCTATACGCAAAGTATAACTCAGATTATTTCAAAAAAAGGTTTTGCCCGGAAATCAAGGGTAATAACAAAAAAAGTCCTTCCATTACTCCAGGGCGGGGAACTAAAAGACATGAGTTTTGATATAATATTTCTGGACCCTCCGTATCACAAGGAGGAGCTAAACGAGGCCCTGACGGCAATCGGCAAATCACACATGCTTAAACGTGAAGGTGTTGTGATTGCAGAGCATTTTGTTAAGAAACAACTGCCGCATGAATTCGGCAGTCTAATGTTTTTAAAAGATTACAGATACGGAGATACTGTGCTAAGCTTTTACAAACAGGCAGGGGAGACAAGGGATGAGTAGGCTTGCAATTTATCCCGGTACATTTGACCCCATTACCAACGGGCATATTGACCTTATTCAAAGGACACTTAAGATTTTTGACAAAGTAATAGTCGCTGTTGCGCCAAGCCCGAGGAAACAGCCTCTATTTACCCTTGAAGAAAGGCTTGCACTGATAAAAAAAGCCATGGCCGGATTTAAAGGCGCAAGGGCTGAGGCCTTTGACAGCCTGCTGGTTGATTATGTAAAAGACAGCCGCGGGATTGCAATTGTGCGGGGGCTCAGGGCAGTTTCAGATTTTGAATATGAACTCCAGATGGCGCTCATGAACAGGCGGCTTGATACAAATATTGAAACCGTCTTTATGATGCCGAGCGAGGAATATACTTTTTTGACTTCTACGATGGTAAAAGAAGTGGCTTCATTCGGCGGGAGCGTAAAAGGGCTTGTGCCTGAAGCAGTTGAAAAAGCCCTGCGCAGAAAATTTTAAAAATAAATCATTGCGCATAGTGCAGAATCTTTAGTATTTTGCATCCTGCATTAACGCAGCCTTTTTCTAATAAATGGTAGGCGATGTCCCGATGAATCGGGACGACCTCCCTGCTTACTCTAAATCATGGTAGGCGATGTAGGGATTGAACCTACGACCTCTTCCGTGTGAAGGAAGCGCTCTCCCACTGAGCTAATCGCCCTTAATGCCTATATCTCTAAACCCCTGTAGTTTTTAACCTACGACCTTCCCGACGTGTCGGGACGCTCTCCTCTATGAGCCGTTGGCTCAACGAGCCATAGGCCACTGAACTAATCTCCCGTGCAGGAATTATAAAAAAGGCTAATAATTAAATCAATAGTCTTCATTAATCTTCTTGACTTTCATCATCGTATTTTTTTATCTTGTTACTTAACAAAAACAGGACGGATGTTGTGAAAAATTTATTTTTTGATGCCTTAACGTACACCTTGCTTATAGTTGTCGGCATATTTCATGTGATATAACAGGTAAAGGTGCTTTCAATATTTTTATCAAGTTAAATAAATTTTAGAACAATGTGCGGCCTGTTTAACTACACTTTCAAAATAATTATCTTATATTAAGGAGAAACTATGGCAGATTTAAAAATAGGCATCATTGGCGGATCGGGGATGGACGACCCGAAACTGCTGCAGAACATCAAGGTAAAAAAAGTCAAAACCCCCTATGGAACCCCGTCATCCCCTCTTACCATTGGAAAGATAAACGGCATAGATATTGTTATCCTTGCCCGCCACGGCAAAAAACATTCAATATACCCTACGGGTGTTAATTTCAGGGCGAACATCCACGCCTTAAAAAAAGAGGGATGTACTCATATTATTGCAACTACTGCCGTCGGCTCCCTGAGGGAAAAGATAAAACCCGGCGACATTGTCTTTGTTGACCAGTTCATTGATTTCACAAAGCACAGGCCGCTTACATTCCATGATGAAAAAGTCATACACACGCCAATGAGCGAGCCTTTCTGCAAAAACCTGAGTTCGCTCCTTTCCGCCTCTGCAAAAGAGCTTGAGATTAGACACCATAAAAGCGGAACAGTCATAACAATTGAAGGTCCGAGATTTTCCACAAAGGCGGAATCGCATCTGTTCAGAAGTTTTGGCGCAGATGTCATTAATATGTCTACTGTGCCGGAGGTCATACTTGCAAGAGAAGCCGGCATCTGCTATCAGACTATAGCAATGTCAACCGATTACGACTGCTGGAAAGAAGGCGAAGAGCCTGTCACCTGGGAGATGATACTTTCAATAATGGGAAAGAATTCCGAAAATGTTAAAAAGCTCATTCTGAAAACTATCCCCAAGATAAAAAATGTTGAGTGCAGTTGCGGCAAATCCCATTAAAATTACGACAAAAAGACAATTTACCACATTTTATAAATTACAGGAGGACGACCATGCCCATCAAATCAAGAATCAGGACAATACCTGACCATCCCAAAAAAGGAATTATGTTCAGGGATATAACAACACTTATCAAAGACCCTGTGGGCTTCAGGCTTGTCATTGACAACTTCACGCAAAGATATATTCAGGGGAATATTAATTTTGACATCATTGCCGGGATAGAGGCGCGTGGTTTCATAATAGGCGGAGCCTTGGCCTACACTCTCGGCAAGGGTTTTGTGCCCATAAGAAAAAAAGGGAAGCTTCCGGCAGAGGTTGTACGGCATGAGTATGAATTGGAATACGGCACTGACACGGTTGAGATACATAAAGACGCAATAGAAAAAGGCTCACGGGTGCTGCTTGTGGATGACCTCCTTGCAACAGGAGGCACGGCGCTTGCCGCTGCAGCGCTTATTGAGAAATTAGGCGGAGTAGTGGTTGAAATGGCATTTATAGTTGACCTCCCTGATGTGGGCGGCGCTAAAAAACTCAAAGACAAAGGATATAAGGCATACTGCCTGACAGAGTTTGAAGGCGACTGACTTTTTTCATGGAAGCCAAAGTAAATAAAAGCGTTTTATCCCTTGCTGAAGGCGATATAACAAAACAGGATACTGATGCAATTGTCAATGCCGCAAACAACAGTCTGCGTGGCGGAGGCGGGGTTGACGGGGCAATCCACAGGGCAGGTGGTCCAAATATCCTTGAAGAATGCATCAAAATCGGCAGATGCGAAACAGGCGAAGCTGTTATTACGACAGGCGGCAATCTCAGGGCTAAATTTGTCATTCACACAGTTGGTCCGGTTTACAGGGGCGGGCTTAATAATGAGGCGACGCTCTTAAGAAATGCCTATCATAACAGTCTTAAGATTGCATCTTCAAAGGGCCTTAAAAGCATTGCATTCCCTTCAATAAGCACAGGGGCTTACGGTTATCCTCTGGGAGATGCGGCTGAGATTGCGCTTAAAACGGCTATTGATTATCTTAAAGCGCACACAGATATTGAACTTGTCAGGTTTGTGCTATTCGGGCAAAAAACTTTAGTAGTCTATGAGAATACCTTAAAACGTCTGATGTGACATTATCAGGCGTTCAGTCTTTTCCTTAACCTTTTAACCGCAAGCGTTGCACCGCCGGATAAGAATAGGATTGAGCTGATTGGCTCCGGCACAACTGGAACTGAAGTGCCGCTTGTCATGCCGCTGGAAGATGACAGACCGCCGGAAGTTGTTATAAAATATGCTTCAAAGGGCATATCCCCTAACTGATAGTCACTCTTAAATCTAAACCCTGAGAGTGAGTTGCCGGGCAGTACGGCATTGGCCAAAGTATATGGATCTGTTGATGTCTCTTCATATCCGGACAGAAAAGGATGATCTGTGCTCCAGCCGGTAGGGACATTCAGCCATGTAAAAGTCGCCGCTTCACTAAACCAGAAGTTAAAAGTCCAAAGTTTTGCTCCGTTTGTGGAGGTATTAGCTGCAGTGTAATCATACTGATACCATCCCCCCGGCAATGCCATCTCAAGATACGTCAGATTTGCAGATTGAGCTGCGCCTGCCACCGAGGAAATCAGGAAGATACTCATAATGGCAACTGCAATCGTTAAAGATATATGTTTATTGTTTTTCATCACTACCTCCGTTTATTTTTAAGTTTCTAATAATAGTGAAGCAATTCATGTGCCAAACAATTAACTATTTGATTTTAAAGATAATTTAATAAATTATTTATATTAAAAGTGTAAAATATTACAACATGTCGCATGTTACACATGCGTGACATGTTACATGTATGTAAGATTTTTATTTGCTAAATTTTCTCCTTCTAAAATATCCCTTAACTGCCAACATTGCACCTCCTGATAAAAACAAAACAGAGCTGATAGGCTCGGGAGCTAAAGAGGCATCCCCCCAAAGAGTACTGCCATCAGTAAAATTAACAGCATAGTCAACACTACTATGCTGTCTGTAGGCTAAATAACTAAATGAAATAAAATTTTCAGGTATTATCAGTGCGCTATCTATAGGATATATATGTGCACCTGCAACAGCCTCAGCATCATAATAAGTGCTATAATGATAGATTGGGTCAAGAGCCCATTCATCAGAAATAGATAATAATGGGAGAGAAATTGTCGTTGGTATAAAATAAATCCATTTGAATTGTCAAGATATTTTATAATTTCTTATAGGTGTGATAAGTTTTTCTAATAGAATGATTTATAACATAAAAAGTGGCGGGGGTGAGGATGGCGATTACTCTATAATTCTATGTTTCTTAATCTTATACCCTATTTGTCTGGGAGTTATTCCAAGGAGTTTAGCGGCCTTTGCCTGAACCCAGTTTGTTTTTTCAAGGGCATTGATAACCATTGTCTTCTCTATGTCCTTAAGTCCTGTCTTTACCGGCTCCTTTCCATGATATTCCACTGACGCCGGCAGTTTCAAACTCACCGGCAGGTCAGATGCCTTTATTGTATTCCTGCCGGACATCACAACAAGCCTTTCAATAGTGTTTTCAAGCTCCCTTACATTGCCCGGCCAGTCGTATTCTACAAGCGCCCTGAGCGCCTCCGGCGATATTGAGATGCTCTTCTTGTTTTCTTCATTAAATAGATTAAGGAAATGCTCTATCAAAATAGGGATATCTTCCTTTCTGTCCCTAAGCGCAGGAAGGAATACTGGCACGACATTAAGCCTGTAATACAAATCCTCCCTGAATTTATTTTTGGAAACAAGGTCTTCAAGATTTCTACTTGTTGCGGCAATAAGCCTAACATCAACCTTTATCGTTTTTTCGCCGCCCAGCCTTTCAAATTCCCTTTCCTGAAGCACGCGCAATATCTTGGGCTGAAGGGTTACTGGAAGGTCGCCGATTTCATCAAGAAAAATGGTGCCGCTGTCCGCCGTCTCAAACTTGCCGCTCCTTGATGCGATTGCACCGGTAAACGCCCCTTTTTCATGACCAAAAAGTTCTGATTCAAGCAGTCCTTCGGGTATTGATGCGCAGTTGATTTTTATAAACGGCCCCTTGCTCCTCGGGCTCATGTAATGAATCGCCTTTGCTATAAGCTCTTTGCCTGTGCCGCTCTCACCCCTTAAAATGACTGATGCCTTTGACGGGGCAACACGGTGAACAGCCTCAAACACCTCCTGCATCCTGTCTGAATGCCCGATAATGTTTTCAATTTTATACCTGCCCTTAAGCTCTTTCTTAAGGCTTTCCTTTTCTTTTTCAACTCGTTCAAAGCTTTCCCAAAGTTTGACAAACTGGGCTATTAACGAGGCCACGATATTTAAAACCCTGAGGTCGTCGTCAACATCGCCTTCCTCCTCTGAATAAATCCTGTCAACGCTCAGCACGCCCAGCATTTCATTCTTAAATTTAACCGGAACGCAGAGAAATGAAATGCCGTCCTTTTTGGGTCTTGAGCCTGTCCTGTTCAGAAAAAGCGGTTCCTTCCCGATATTGGGAATTACCATCGGAACCCCTTTTTCAACTACCCGGCCCACAATGCCTTCACCTATACGGTATTTCCCTCTTTCAATATTTTCTTTTGCAAGCCCATGCGCCGCAATTATTCGGAGCTCTTTTGACATTGAATCAAGCAAAAAGACACACCCCCTCTGCATTTCTAAAAGGCTTGCAAGAGTTGACATGACAGAAGAAAGATTTTGTTCAAGCGCAAATGAGGCAGTCAGGACTTTGCTTACTTCAAGGATTGCGGTAAGTTCCCTGTTTTTGCGGAGGATAAGGGCTGTTTTATTGTCCAAAGAAGACTTCATTTATTTAAAACTAAAATCTTACTGCACAAAATTTTTTCTTCTTTTCATTCTGTAACCATCAGCCATTTCTTATCGCTTTGAGCTATATAAACAATATGTTTGCTGTCACTGCTAAAGTTAAAATTTGTTTCCTTAACATCATCATACTGTCTACCTTGCTTCCTGTCAATTACTGCAAACCATTTATCTCCTGTACGCGCCGCATAAGCCACACGCTTGCTGTCAGGGCTGAACACAAGAGAACCGCCCCTGATATCATCGTATTTTTCCCCTATCTTACCGCCAATAACTGCAAACCACTTGCCGCCTGTCAGCGCTGTATATGCCACACGCTTGCTGTCAGGGCTGAAAACAAGGGAACCGATTGCGTTATATTGTTTAACTTTTTTGCCGTCAATTACCACAGACTCCTTGCCCCCTGAACGTACTACACAAGCCGTGTGTTTACTGTCAGTGCTGAAAATAACTGTGTTTATGCCGTCATACTGTTTCTCCTCTTTGCCGTCAATTACCGCAAACCATTTGCCGCCTGACTTGGCAGTATAAGCCACACGTTTGCCGTCAGAACTGAATGTTATGAAGCCTGCGCCGATGTTGTCATATTTTTTTTCCTCTTTGCCGTCAATTACCGCAAACCACTTACCCTCTGACTTGGCGGCATAAGCAATTCGCTTGCCGTCAGGGCTGAAAACAAGAAATCCAAGCCCCTCATACGGTTTCTCTTCCTTGCCGTCAATCACTGCAAACCATTTGCCCTCTGACTTAGCGGCATAAGCGATTCGCTTGCCGTCAGGGCTGAAACCGAGAAATCCAATTCCATCATACTGTTTCTCTTCCTTGCCGTCAACAACTGCAACCCACTTGCCGTTTGACTCCGCCGCATAAACCGCACGTTTGCCGTTAGGGCTGAATGTCATGGAGCCTGCGCCGATGTTGTCATATTTTTTTTCCTCTTTACCGTCAATTATCACAACCCATTTTTTATCCGTCTGAGCGGCGTATGCCATATGTTTGCCGTCTGGGCTGAAGACCGGCGTATTCATCAGAATGCCGTCATATCTCTTTTCCTCTTTATTATCAACATAAACAAACTGTTTTCTGTCAAGCGTAAAAACCACATAAGCTATTCGCTTGCCGTCAGGGCTTATCTTTAAAGACTCTTTTATCCATGAAGGAAAATCAATTTGTGCAATAATGGTTTCGGATGCGCCTTTAACTGCCTGCTCTTTTTCCGCAAGCGCTGTCATGCTGAAGCAAACAAAAATAACTGCCAGACATAAACCCCTAAGTTTCATAATTATTTCCCTCCATTAAATATTTTCCGTCATTTCCCATACGCCGCAGGGACAAGTCCCTGCACAGAAGCCGCAGCCGATGCATTTACTGTCATCAACAACATATTCATATGACCGCTTCTTCTCTATCCGGCTGATTGCGCCCCAGTAGCATACGCTTTCACATATGTGGCAGTCGCGGCATGCGCCGCATGAAAGGCATCTCTCAGCATCTTTTTTTGCTGAAAACTCATCCATCCCGCAGCGCTCGTAATAGACACTTTTTACCTTATCATAAGGGATTGCCTGTTTTATCTCGGGCATGTAATCATAGTGCATCATCTGTGAATGAATGACATCAGCGATAACCCGCCCTTGTCCTATTGCATGAGTGACAAGTCCGGGTTTTGTTGCATCTCCAATTGCAAAGACCTTGACGTCTGATGTCTGCCCAAGTTCATTCACTGCAATCCAGCCCTTTTCAGTATGGATGCCGGGCGGAAGGAAATCCACTGCCGGCGTCTCACCTACGGCAATAACAACAAAGTCTGCATCCATTGATGTATTGTCTTTAAAGTAAATCTTCTTTGCCTTTTTGTCGTACCTGTCTGCAAATTTCGGATAAATTATCTCTGTGCCCTTTGCTTTTGCTATTTCCATTTCTTTGCCGAATGCCGCAGGCCTCTGCACATCCACTGCAATGACCGAGGCAGCGCCGCACTCAAACGCCTGAGAGGCTGCATCCATTCCGACATTGCCCGCGCCTAGGACAACCACTTTTTTACCCTTCAGAGAGGGAAGTTCGCCGAAATTAATCCCCTTTAAAAATTCTATCGCAGGCACTGCATGCTCAGAGCCTTGAAACTCAAGTTTGCGAGGCTCATGCGCCCCGCATGCAACCACAACAACTTCATGCGCTTTACATATCTTTTCAAATTCTTTCCCGTTTATCTTTTTCCCGAGATGTACATTGACGCCTGCTTCTTTAAACCTTGAAAGCTCCTTAAGAAGTATTTTGTGAGGCAGTCTTTCCCTCGGAATGCATAACTCTATTTTGCCGCCAAGTTTATCTTCAGCCTCATAAAGGTCCACGTCATGCCCTTTAAGGCTTAACTGCCAAGCGGCTGAAAGTCCGGCAGGGCCGCCGCCTACAACTGCTGCCTTATGACCGGTGCGTTTTGCCCTTTTTGGCGCCTTAAGGTTAAGGCTTAACCTTCCCAGTTCCTGCACATTAAGAGGCTTGTCAATCATTCCCCTTGTACAGCTCTGCATGCAGAGATTGGGGCATATCTGTCCGCATACAGTGGCAGGCAGGGGACTGTACTGAAGCACAAGCTCAAGCGCATCGCGCATCCTGCCTTCCCTGATAAGGCGCGCGCGTTTATGTGTCGGTATGTGGGTAGGACAGTTAAAAGCGCATGGAGGCGCATATTTTTCATTATTCCATACCGGCTTATTTCGCCTGTCAGCGTCTGTTGTTATATAAGGAAGCATTGTCAGCGGATGCGCCATATATTCTGCAAAAATACCGCCTTTGCCTACTTCTGCCTCCCAGGTCTTTACCCTGAATTCAGCAGCCGATATTTTCTGAGTTTTCTTTTTTTCCGCCTTTTCAACAGGCGTATACGCAATAATTTTTTTCCAGCTCTGAGGAGAATTTGTCAGTTCATTATAATAATCAGTGCGGTCAATCGCCTTGAGAAACGGCTTCATGTTTTCAGTAAGCCACTGCCGGTCCTGAGGCGTCAGTTCAACGCATTTAACGTCCTTCCTGCTGTATTCCTGCATTGCGCCCCTGAAATAAATAGCGCCGCCGACCATGCCGACGCACGGCCTGTAGCCGAGGATATTTTCAGGATTCCGCGGATTGACCCCGCATACTACTGCAATGCCGCCCGCCTTAAACTCGGCAAAGGAATCTCCGACATCGCGGAAATACCATGACTGCAGAGGCTCAAATCTCGGGTTGTGCTTTGTCATCGTATCGCATCGCGCGCCGCCGCCGCCTTGTACATAAAGTATTCCCTGTGCGCCTGCATTATGCGCCCCGTTTGTGACATCTCCCAACACAGTAATCTTTGCGCCGCAGTTAAGCCAGCCCACGTCATCGGATGCGCTGCCTTTCACAATAATTTCCGTGCCGGACATTCCCATACTGCCGACCCGCTGTCCCACAGGCGCTTCAACCATGATTTGAATATTTTTGTCCCTCGGCCATATGCGTCCGCCGATGCCGTGCTGACCGTCGGCAATTATATGGATATCACACACGCCGTCGCGCACCGCCTCCTGTATCTGTTCCTCAAGTATACGGGACGGTACCCGTTTGCCGTCAATGTTGCCTTTAATTACAAATTGTTTCATCTGTTAGCTCTATCTATCCTGTTAAATATTTTTCAAGCAGTCTAATATTACCTAACAGTTCAACATTGTTTAATCAGTTCAATAAACGACAAGTTCAACGTTGTTCAAGTCGTTTAATTTTAAACAATGTTAAACGATTTAAACATCTTTATCCCTTTTTGAACAATCTTAAACAACGTTTAACAATGTTGAACCTCTTTTTTGTTAACACGCATAATCTATTTTTAATCTCTCTGCAATCTCTTTATCCCCGACGCTCAGGCCGTCTGACATGCCGATAGGAAGCTGAGTGGACCTTCCCATAGGGGCAAATATTTTCCTTAATTCAATATCCGCTGATTTAAATACCTCAACAACCCTCTCAGCTACCTTGTCAGGGTCCAGCCTCCGGTATAATTTCGGGTCCTGCGTTGTAATGCCCCTCGGACACCTGCCTGTATTGCATAAACTGCAGCGGTTATATTCATCGCCGAAACACTCTGCGGCCGCCTGCATTATGTATTTCCCCATAGCGGCCGCCGATGCGCCGAGCATAATGAGCGCCGCCGTATTCGCCGCCAGGTTCCCTGTCTTGCCTACGCCGCCAGCCGCAATCAAGGGCAGTTCATTCTGCTTGCCCTGCTTTACAAGGTCCAGATAACAGTCCCTCAAATTAGACGCAATCGGATGCCCCATCTTATCCATTGAGACATTGTAAGCCGCACCCGTGCCTCCGTCCTCGCCGTCTATGTAAAGCCCTGCCGCATAGGGGTTGCGCGCAAGGTTATTTAAAACTGCCTGCGCCGTCTTGGTCCCTGAAATCTTCGGATACACCGGGACCCTGAATCCCCACGCCATTGACATGGACTGGATCATCTTTGCCACTGATTCCTCAATTGAATATTTTGTCTGGTGCGTAGGCGGAGACGCAAGGTCCACATACTTCGGAACGCCGCGTATCTCTGCAATCAGCTTCAGCACCTTGTAAGACATCAAAAGCCCGCCGTCACCGGGCTTTGCGCCTTGCCCGTACTTAATCTCTATTGCACACGGGTCTTCTTTCATGTGAGGAAGGGCATGAATAATCTCATCCCAGCCAAAATAGCCGGAGGCGATCTGGAGTATGAAATATTTAAGAAATCTTGATTTTAAAAGCCGGGGGGGCATGCCGCCTTCGCCTGAGCACATGACAACAGGCAGGCCCTCTGCTTCATTCAGATAGGCGACGCCCATTGCAAGACCTTCCCACATAGGCGGAGAAAGCGCGCCGACAGACATGCTGCCTATCATAATCGGATATATCTCACGCACAGGCGGTATGAATTCGCCCTTGTCAACAATCAGCCTGCCGTCTGCCGCCTTTACCGGCAGTTTGTCCGCCGGAGGGATCCTGCCCAAAAGTGTGCGTATGTAAAATTCATGCCTGCCTGCATCAAGCGCAGGGTCGGTAAGCATGGATATCCTTGTGAATTTCAGCTTATCAAGCGTTGAGGCTGAGGGGTCGTTTCTCCTGCCGCCCCTTCTGTAAGGCTCCCCGCCCCTGTTTTTATAAAACAGGAATTTGTTGAATGGATTGTATTCAGGCATTATTGCCGCCGTGGGACAGACAAGCGTGCAAGTCCCGCAGCCGGTGCAGTAACGCTCTATGTCCGTTACCTGCTTAACAACATGGGTAATGCTCCTGACAAGGGAGGGGGCCGGCACACTGTCTTCTGACTTTACAAGCCTCTGCAGGGAAACCGCAGGCTCTATCGCCTTCACAGGGCACACGGCAGTGCATTTGCCGCAGCGCATGCAGCGGTCTTCCCGCCAGAGAATTATGTAAGGGAATTCTCTGAAGGTCAACTCATGATTTTGGTCTAACCGTGAAGCTGGTTCCATACCTTCACCTCCCCGGCATCAGGACTGATGATGACCATATCGTATTTCATGGGGAATATATCCTTAGATTTATCCCTCTCAGGGATTGCGCTGTCAAGCCCGCACTCCTCGGACATAAGCCCGTATTGGCCCTTCACTCCTCCAACAACGCCGGGCCTTAATTTTTTGGAATCCTGCACCATAAACGTAGCGCCGTCCGGGGCAGCGCCTATCACACAGTTAGGCCCGTCTATGCAAAGCGGCCTCAAAGACATTTTTAAAAGCCTCACAGCGTCCCTGTCCGTCCGGTTGTTTATCTCCGAATCCTTAAGCGGGGTAATGACGTCTTTATAGTATGTAAGTGGATATGCAAGATCCCTGCATATATAATGAAGAATATGCGTAAATACCTCGCTGTCGCTGTTGTATCCTATATAGCCGGGATTGCCCCTGCTTGTAAGATATTCCCTGATAGGCACAAATGCCGTATTCTCGCCGTTTGTCATTGAAAAGTATCCCTGAATAAAAAATGGGTGGCATGCATAAAGGTTTATTGCATAATTGGTGTTCTGCCTGCCCTGGGCAAAGATGATTTTTGCCTTAAGCGGAGCATCATGAAGACTGAAAAACTCTGAAAGCTCAAGCGGGTCGCCGACCTCCTTAAGCGAGAGCACATCAGGATAAAAAGAAAATACAATAATGGATTCATCAGCCTCGCCCATGGCCCTCAGCGCTACCCTTGTCTTTAATAAAAGCCCTTCTTTTTCCTCTTTTGGGCTGTCCTTTATTGCAGGCGGGTAGTCATAGACCCGTGCAAAATAATAATCCCTTGCCTGAACGCCTTTAACCGGTTTTATCTTTGGGGTCCATGTATGTATCGGCTTAAACCCTTGCCTGTCCATATAGCTGTCAAGCGCATTCATCCCGTCCTTTGAACATATAGCGGAAAGCACGGGAAATTCCTTCAGGTTTTCAAATTCGCCGCCTAAATTCTTGAGCACAAGACCCATGCCTGAGCCGTCATGCCCTTCCTTCATCGTCTCAAGGGCCAGGACATTCTCCATCGGAGAGAAATATTTATCTGATGTTATGGCAACTAAGCGGCACATTGCATTCCTTATAATTATACTGATAATTCAACGGGCTAAGCGTCCGTTGCAAATATTTAGATTAATACTTTGCAAGGGATTCTGTCAATTAATCCTTCAATATTTTAATCCTGCGGTAATACATATCCCTCTGGGCGGGCTTAAAGCCGGCGGATTTTATAGCATCCATGATATCATTAATGGAAACTTTATATTTCACGCCTGCTGCTGCAACGACATTTTCCTCAATCATTGTTGAACCGAAATCATTTGCGCCGAATCTGAGCGCCACCTGCGCCGTCTTAATCCCCTGAGTCACCCAGGACGCCTGAATATTGGGGACATTATCCAGATAGATTCTTGAAAGCGCAAGGATGCGAAGGTATTCAACAGCAGTGGCGGGGTACAACCGTAAGGCGTAAGGTGTAAGGCGTAAGGTGTATTTATTATCTTTTGCAGCTTTTAACCCTTTACCCTTTACCCCTGACCCCTGATTTAATTCAGTATTCCCCGGCTGGAAACTCCATGGAATAAATGCCGTAAACCCATTTGTTTTATCCTGTAATCTTCTTACGGCATCAAGGTGCTCAATGATGTCCTCCGGTTCCTCAACACTGCCGAACATCATAGTGGCTGTGGTTTTCATTCCGAGTCTGTGCGCCTCTTCCATTACCTTAAGCCATTTGTCCCTGCCTATTTTTTTAGGGCTGACTCTTTCTCTTACCCTGTCTGAGAGTATCTCAGCGCCGCCTCCGGGTATGGAATCAAGCCCTGCGTCTTTTAAAATTTTTATAGTCTTTCTGAGCGCAAGACCTGCCTTATCCGCCATGTATGAAATCTCAGGCGGAGAAAAGCCGTGTATATGAATATTGAATTTTTTCTTTATTGATTTTAAAAGGTCCACATAGAAGTTGATGTCAAGCTCAGGATGAAGCCCGCCCTGAATCAGTATCTGCGTGCCGCCCAAGACAATGGTCTCTTTTATTTTTTTAAAAAGCTCTCTTTTGGTTAACACATACGCTTCGGGGTCATCTTCATTTCTGTAAAATGCGCAGAATTTGCATTTGTTTATGCAGATGTTTGTGTAATTGATATTGCGGTCAATGATGAACGTGATAATGCCGCCAGGATGGAGTTTTTTTCTCATCCTGTCAGCCATCATGCCGAGACCTAAGAGGTCAGCGGATTTTAGAAATGTTAAGGCGTCTTTTTTGGTTAGTCTGGTCATTTATGTTTTTTTGGTTAAAGACTTTCTATTAAATTTTCAACCGTTTTTTTTGCTTCTTCCAAGAGTTCTTTTGCCTTTTTTCTTGCCTCATGGGATTGACGGACTAAGTCAACGATTTTTTGCTGGGTGGGTTTTGGAAGAAT
>JACRGX010000046.1 GCA_016212185.1 Nitrospirota bacterium | reverse complement strand
TTAAAGCCTTCAAGATTTTTTTCCAATTCCTTAAGCGTATGCAGTCTGGAAGATGAGTGGCTCAAATCTTCTTTGAAAGAGATTAACTCGCTATCCTTTTGAGCAAGCCTCGCTTCCGAATCCTTGAGCTGTTCGGATGCAGATTCCTGCGTGCGCACAATATCCTGCTTCCGCCCGCTCAATTCCTCTTTTTTGCTTTTTAACGTCTGGCTCCTGACTTCCGACTCCCGGCCCTTCTTTTCCAATTCCTCTTTTTCCCGCAAAGCCTTGCCAACTGTTAAGTTCAGCCTCTCCTCGTCTTTCAGGCACACCGCAATATTATTTTTGATTTGGGCTGCTTTATTTCCTATTTCATCTTTCCTTTTTCTTAACTCTTGACTCCTGACTTCTGACTCCTGGCTTTTTCTTTCAATATCTTTCAGTGAATTTTCCTCATTTAAAAGCCTTGCCTCTTCGCTCTCCACCTCGCTATTTATCTCGCTTAAAAGCCCATTCAGCCAGAGAGTCTCCTGCCTTACAGTATCCTGCTGAACCTTTAGTTCCTCTATCTCTTTTAAAAGCCTTTCCTCATTTCTCCTGAGTTCCCCTATCCTGAGTTCAGCGAGTTGAATCTCTTTTTCTCTATCTTTAATTTGGCTGTCTATCTCAAATGCCTTTTGCCTTATGGCCTTCAAAGAAGCCTCTTCTTTTAAATACCTTGCCCTTGCCTCTTCAAGGCTGCCTGCCTTTTGTGATATGGCAGTTGTAAGTTCAATCTCCTTGTCTTTAAGCGTCTCCAGCTTGTTTTCGTTCTCAGACCTCTTTTGCTTCAAGGCCTTATATTCTTCAGACGCCAAAAACAGCTCAAACCCCTTGAGTTCTTCTCTCATGGTTTTATACCGCTCGGCCTTTTTTGCCTGGCGGTTAAGAGAATTCATCTGCCTCTTTACCTCGCCGATAATATCGTTTACCCTTGTAAGGTTTTGCTTTGTCGCTTCAAGCCTTCGGAGCGCCGCATCCTTACGGTGCTTGAATTTATTGATACCCGCTGCCTCCTCAAAAAGAGCCCTTCTATCTTCAGGCTTCGCATTCACAAGCCATCCGACCTGCCCCTGCTCTATGATTGAGTATGCCCTTGTTCCGATGCCTGTGTCCGTAAAAAGGTCAACAATATCCTTGAGCCTGCACTGAACCTTGTTTATGTAATATTCGCTTTCACCGGAGCGGTAGAGCCTTCTTGCTATCTCTATCTCGGTAAAATTCACATATTCTGCCGGCGCAATCCCCTCTTCGTTGGAAAGCGTCAGAACCACCTCAGCCATGCCGATGGGCTTTCTTGATTCACTGCCGTTGAATATCACATCTTCCATAAGTTTGCCGCGCAGATGCCTTGCATTCTGCTCTCCAAGCACCCATCTGATGGCGTCAACAATATTGCTCTTGCCGCACCCGTTTGGCCCGACAATGCCGGTAACGCCCCTTGGAAAGACAAGACTTGTCTTGTCTACAAATGATTTAAAGCCGTGGGCTTCAAGTTTTTTGATTTTCATAAATTTTTGTTATATCGCTTTAAAAACTTAAATTTCAAACAGCGCAAGAAATTCTTCAGAGGTTAAAACAGAGACTTTATCATCCGCATAATCGCCTTTGTTTCTTGTAATAATATAATCAGCCTTTACAAGAACAGCCGAATAATACTGAACAGCATCCTCAAAATCTTTAAAATCAGAGGCCAGCGAAAGGTCTATCACCTTCTCATCAACTTCTGCAACATTGAATACAATCCTGAGCTTCTCCAACGCCTTCATTGCCTTATTTCTGTTCAATTCTTTTGACAACAGATAAAAAAGCGTCGGGAAACTTAATGCGCAGAGATAACCCTTCAATGCGCCCTCTTCAATTTTTTTGAACACTACGGCGGCGGAAGAATAAAAAGGCTCCCGTTTAAGAAAAATATCAAGGATAAAATTGATATCGCAGAGGACAGTTTTCAAATATACTTCCTCTCTATATGCCTCTTATAATCCGAGAGCAGCTTTTTATTATCAACCTTTGTAGGGAGGATTCCCGTTATCTCCGACAAAATAGGCGACTCTATAAATTCTTTTTTTTGCTGTGCCAAAATAAATTTAAAATAATCGGAGACCATTTTAGAAAGACTTGTCTTTCTCAAACCAGCCGCTTTTTTTGCAGTCTTAATTAATTTTTCATCCATCAGCAATGTCAATTTTGTTCCCATATCAACATCTCCTTGCCGTATATATTTTATTTTAGTATACGGCACAAATCAAGATAAAATTTTCTTATTTGGTAGTTTCTATCCAATAAAATTATCGCTGTTTTAAATAGAGTTTCTTAAAATTGTTTCTTGAGAAAAATCCTATCAGAGTTTAAATTGTTTGTAAAGAAGAAAATACAATAAGGTGGGCATTTCATTCTCTAATACCACTATATATGGTGGATGTTGACAATTTAGACCAGTGATGGATAGGGTATATATGGGAAAATAAAGGAATGAAAACCGGTAACACTATCTTCTGGCTTTTTTCTTTAAACCATTACTACCGGTATCTTTCAATACCGCATGCGCAGCCGCAAGCCTCGCTATCGGCACCCTGAAAGGTGAACAAGAAACATAGCTAAATCCGTTCCTGTGGCAGAATTCTACTGTGGCCGGATCTCCGCCGTGCTCACCGCATATTCCTATCTTCAAATCTTTTCTTGTTTTTCTGCCTTTCTCAATGGCAATCTTTATGAGTGCGCCCACGCCATCCTGGTCAAGGGATTGGAACGGGTCGTTTTTCAAGATGCCTGCCTTTTTCTCATCAACATAGTCAGGCAAAAATCTTCCTGCATCGTCCCTTGACATGCCAAGGGTCATCTGGGTAAGGTCGTTTGTGCCAAATGAGAAAAATTCTGCGACCTCTGCTATCTTATCTGCGAGCAAGGCCGCCCTCGGCACCTCAATCATTGTGCCGACAAGATATTTTAGTTTTACACCTTGCTCCTTTATAACCCTTTCTGCAACCTCCCGCGTCTTTGTTTCAAGTATCTTTAACTCTTTGCCGTCTATGACAAGCGGATGCATTATTTCAGGGTGCACCTTAACACCTTCTTTTACGCATTCGCACGCAGCTTCAATAATCGCCCTGACCTGCATCTCAAGGATTTCCGGGTATGTAATGCAGAGACGGCAGCCCCTGTGCCCAAGCATTGGATTTGT
>JACRGX010000045.1 GCA_016212185.1 Nitrospirota bacterium | reverse complement strand
GATAATAATCATTATTGCTTTCTTAAAGATTTGAAGGCATATATGACGTTATATAAAATAGCATAAAATACTTATGTTGAGTCAATCCTATTCATATACATACCCCGCCCTCGTAACTTTTGTCACATAAAAAACCTCGCAGGAGCCGTCTCCGGTATCATTTCTTCTCAGACTGCTGTTCCACCAGACATCTTCGCCTTTATCTTTTCCCCGCACACTGACAAGAATGCCTGCGAGTGTAACCTTGTCGCCTTTTCTAAAGGATTTTACAGACAGCAGGATATTTTCATTTGCAGGGATTATGTGATTATTGCTTGAATGTGCAATGATGTAAGGTTCATTAAGCGAAAAGTCCTTGTCGTATTCGTAATAGTACCACCTGCCGGACTGGCTGAATGAAATGTGCTCGGATAATCCGGGGGCCATCAGTTTACCCCACGCAAGCGCAATATCCACCGGCGCAAGGCGTCCCTGCCAGCCGGATGAATAGGACTTTTTGCCTATGACAACAGCGCTTATGGAATATTCTGCAAGCGGTTTAAGCTGAAATTCGTCATTTCCCAGATTTATGGCAATTGTTTCATTATTTTGTACTGCTGTCTGCTCCGGCTCCCCTGACACATCAACCTCTCCGAGGGCGGTATCTGACGGTACAGGCTTGCCGCAGGCAGGCAGAATAAGCAGCAGCAAAATTCCGGCTGTTAAAAACCTTAATTGACGCATCATTTTTTATTCAGGTAATATACAGTAATTTAATAAATAATTTAATCTAAAATTACTGGTGTAATGTTCCATAAATAAGTTGTCATTCCTGCGAAAGCAGGAATCCAGTAAAAACAAGCATCTGGATTCCCGCCTGCCTGCCGGTAGGCAGGTTTCCACGGGAATGACAGAAAAAAACAACATCGAACTTAAGAAATACAACACTGGTTCTTATTTTTTTATGAACAGGAGTTTTTGATTGAAAAATAAATTAACCAGACGGGTGCTGCTCCTCGGCGCTGTCATATTCGCCGTCGGCCTTCTGTTTTTCCTGCTGAGGGGTCCGTATCTGTCAAATTCCATAAAAAGAGTCATCCTCCCTGTGCTTGAGCAGGCAACAGGCGAAAGGGTAATCATTGATTCGGCCGCCATAAATCTCTTCCCTCTTTATTTGCAGGCAAAGGGGCTTAAGGTCTTTGACAAAGACGGAGACAGACTGCTGCTGGCATCAAAAATCCGCGCATATACTGAATTCTCAGGATTGTTATTCAGGGAGATACGGATAAGAAGGCTGACTGTCAGGGAGCCTGAGCTGACCATAGAAAAAAAAGAACTCGGCAAAGTCATAAGTTCCGTCAAAAAATATCTGTCGGAAAAACAGGCTGAAGATATCTCAGTAAAACTCAAAAGCGCAAAAATAACAGACGGTAAATTCACCTTTTCGGACGCCGTATCCGGGACTACCATAACCGGCAATGAACTTTCTTCAAACATAGCAGTGAAAAACTTTATCTCCATAGGATTGTCTCTTAAGGATGCCCGCTTAAAAACCCCTGACCTTCCTGAGATTAAAGGAAGTCTTGAAGGGATGATTAATACAGACGGAGAAAAATTTGAATTCTCGGGGCTTAAGGTTTCATCATCAGGTTCTGCCGTCAATGCAGAAGGAACCATAGCCTCTTCTGCCGCTGACAAAACACAGTGGGGCAGTTTTTCGGCAAAAGCAAAAATACTCGTTTCAACAATCAGGGAATTCTTTAATCTGAAAAAAGGCCAGGACGGCGAACTGTCTCTGGACGGCACTGTTAACCTGATCCCTGATTCAGGATTAAAAATCCGCATGGATTTAAAGACAACAGGCTGGTTTTATCTTGAAACTTTAATGGAACTGCTCAAAGTAGAAGACACAGTCTCGGGACTTGTATCTTTTAACGGAAAAATTCAGGGGATTTACCCTGACCTGTCGGGAGAAGCCGGCGTAACGCTTAAAAACGGCATGTTCGGCAATCTGCCGATGGACGATGTTTCAGGGGCATTAAAATATTCAAACAGGCAGTTCAGCCTTAAGGATTTTACCGCACATACTTATAACGGTGAACTCAAGGGCCATGCGTATCTTTCCATACCTGAGGGTGATTACTCCATAATTGCTGATGTGAAGGACCTTGACAGCCCTGAATTTTTAAAATTCATAGAGTGGGAGCCGCCGTTTCCAAGGGGTAAAATCAGCGGAAATTTTAAACTTACCAAAATATATGACAGGGACTTTGACATTAAGGCGTCAGTGAGCTACACAAACACCTCAAAGGAAGGTCCTGAATTAACAGACAGGCTCAAAAGCATCAAGGGAAAACTTGCGCTGAAAGATAATTCCATTACATTTGACAATGCCAGGTTCTCCACTGCTCAATCCGACCTTTTCATTAACGGCCGTATAGATTTCAACACTGAAAAACTCAATCTGGACATTGACCTTACAAGCAGGGATGTATTGGATCTTACAGCGCCTTATTATGCCGGCTTAAACACACAAATCAGATTCAGAGGTAAAGGCCTGGGCAGCTCTGACGACCCGGAAATTTCCGGAAAAATTAATGCCGGACCGGGCAGCATTAACGGCATTCCGTTCACATCGGCTTCCGGGGATATAATTTACAGCATAAAATCACTTTTAGTCAGGTCGCTGAAAATTGAGAATTACCCCAAAGGACCATCTGATGATAAGGCTCCGGTCTATGACATTTCAGGCAGTATTAATTTCAGAAAAGCTGCAAAACTTTTCTCTTTTGACAGTCCGTATTATGATGCAGAAGCAGTAATCAAAAACGGAGACGCCGAAACATTAATAACGGCGATCTACAAATCAGCCGCAAAAAAATCTTCCGTAGCAATCCCTGTAAAAGGCCCTGTCAGCGGACGGCTTTATTTTAAGGGTAACGCAAAAGATTTCAGCGGAAACGGAGACATCTCCCTTGACAATGGAATGGTTTTAAACCAGATAGTCGACCACGCTGTCATTAGGGCTGAACTTTCTCCGCAAAAAATAGATTTCCCCTCGGCAGAACTTAACAGGGGACGCTCACGGCTTCACGCAAAGGGTTTTTTGTATTTTGACGAAAGATTTGACGCCTCAATTTACTCTGACAGCATTGAACTGCAGGACCTAACGCCTTTAACCGATTCCTCAGGTTATTTAGCCGCCAATATCAATGGAAAATTAAGCGCCGATATTAAATGTTCAGGGACATTGAAAAATCCGGAAGCAAAATTCTCTCTGAATGTATTCGAGAGCAGCTTAAGAAATGCCGATATTGGCAAAGGAACTATCAAAGGAGAATTAAAAAACAACAGATTTCTTGTCAAAGGCAGTTTTATTGAAGATACCGTTGCTGTAGACGCCGCCGGCGTTCTCGCCGGGCCGCCGTATTGGGATATGGCCATTAGTTTTAAAAAAGGAAGTTATGATTTTCTCCTGTCGGAATTTTTTAAAGATGCGCCTGGAGACCTGTCCGTTTCCCTTGAAGGGAACGTGCATTTGAAAGGACGCGGGGGCAATCTTAACATGGACTCAAGTTTCAGCTATATAAACATACGTCTTTACGGATATAACATTAAAAATAAGGGTGACGCGGTTTTTGCTCTTTCCGAAAAAGAACTGACAATAAAACCATTTTTACTTTACGGAAAAGATGCCGAGATAACTGTATCCGGCATTGCTAAAGTCGGACAATCCTATGATATCGCACTTGAAGGCAGGATGAACCTCGAACCTCTGCAGTCCATAAGCAGAGTCGTTGAATCGGTACGCGGACAGGGGAATTTTACTGTCGGGATTTCAGGGCCGTGGGAAAATCCGGAATTCAGAGGAAAAGTCAATATTAGAAACAGCAGTGTAATGATATCAGGCTTCCCTTACCGGATAGGTCCGCTTAACGGGGATGTTTTTTTTGACAAAAACAAGGTTGTTTTTGATTCTTTTAATGCTGATTTTGCCGGCGGGAAAATCGCTTTATCAGGGACAGGATACCTTAAGAAATTAACCCTGAGAGGGTTGTCCCTTACCTCCACGATTACTGGTATAAAGTTCAGACCTGTTGAAGGAGTAAGCGCTGCCTTTGACGGAAAGCTTTATTTTGATTATTCCCAGAAAGGACAAAGCCTTGTCGGAGACATTTACGTCAAGAAGGCAATATACGCAAAAAGGGTTGAGTGGAAAAGCGGACTGCTTGCGCTCAGGGGAACAAAAATTAAAAAGCCGGCGCAGGTGCGGGTTATACCTGCATATCTTGGACGTACCCGGCTGAATGTGCATATCTACGGTCAGGACAATATCTCAATAGACAACAACCTTGCAAAGACACCCGTAAAAATTGACCTTGCCGTAACAGGAACCGCTGCCCAATACGGGCTTATCGGAAGGCTTGAGGCGGCAGGCGGGAGCATTTTTTTCAGAAGCAATGAATTAAAGATTATAAGCGGGAATGCGGATTTTGTTGAATCAAACAGGATAACCCCTGTCTTTCATATCCAGGCAGAGACCTATACAAAAGGTTACCTTGTAAGATTAAACCTTGACGGACCTGTGGATAAATTCACTTTATCGCTATTTTCAGACCCTCCGCTTTCCGATACGGACATACTGACTTTGCTGACTGTGGGGCAGGTCAGCAAAACAGCAAAGGGATTTGAAAGCGGCATCGGCGCAGGCGAGGCTGCGGCCTTTTTAACCGGCGGGCTTCAGGAGGTAATGGAGGAAAGATTTAAGTACATAACCGGCTTTGAGCGTTTTGAAGTAGACCCGCACACAACAAGCACCGGCGCCGTCAGCCCCAAAGTTACAGTCGGGAAACGGTTATTTATGGACAAGGTCTTTGTTACCTACTCCACCTCCATCGGGACAACAGAAGAAAACATTATTAAAATTGAATACAATCTCGGCAGAAACATTTCTCTCGTTGGCTCAAGGGACGAGATAGGCAGTGTAGGCGCTGACATTAAATACAGATTTGAGTTTAAGTAAATGGAAACTGAGAAATGAGAAATAGAAAATACTATTCACTGTTCACTGTTTTCTGTCTACTGTTCACTGTTCACTGTTCACTATTCACGCATGCTTATGCCTCAGAACCTGAGAAAAAGATCAGGGCGATTGAGGTCACAGGCGTCAGGCGGATAAAACCTGAAGACCTGATTGATATGATTTGCCTCGGCATCGGGGACCCTGTAGACAGGGGCGTTTTGCAGGCAGGAATAAAGAGGGCCTTTAAGAAAGGTATTTTTCTTGATATAAAGGCAGAAACTGAGCCCTTTCAGGACGGGCTAAAATTAAAATACACCGTCACTGAAATGCCTGTAATCAACCGTATAAGCATTACAGGCAATAAACTTATCAATGAGAAAGACATCAAAACCGCACTTTTACTGAAAACCGGTGAAGACCTCAAGGAAGAATTTCTGAAAAAAGCTGAAACTGCTGTTTTAAACATTTACCGCAAAAAAGGCTTCCCCGGAGCAAAGGTTAAGATTAAGGCTAAGAGTGATAAAACTCCATACAGGGTTAATCTTCATGTTTTTATTGAAGAAGGTATGCCTCTGATCATTAAAACTATCTTTGCCCCCGGTGAAATTAAAAGCATTATGAAAGTCTCAGAAGGCAGAATCTTTGACACTGAACTGATTGATAAAGACATTCTCCGGATTAAAAAACACTACAAGGAATTGGGCTATCTAAAACCGGTCGTGGGACCTTATGAATTCAGAGACGGTGAACTTTTCATCCCTTTTTCTCCGGGACAAAGGCTTGAAATCACATTCAGAGGGAATACAGTTATTGGAGCAAACGAGCTTTTGAAGGAAATGCCCTTTATGGAAGACGAAGAGGTGACCGACAAACTGGCAGAAGACGCCGCAAATCTCATTAAGAAGCTTTACTGGCAGAGAGGATACAATCATGTAGTAGTGGCAGGCGGCATTGAGACAACAGATGAGCTGATAAAAATTGCTTTTTTTATTTTTGAGGGTAAAAAAGTCATTCTTAAGGACATAAATTTTGAAGGCATCACCATCCCCGCAAAAAACATAGAAGCAATCATACCGCTTCAGAGGGAGCAGCCTTTTGATGAGTCGCTGATAGACAGCAGCACGGAATCCATAATAAGTTTTTACAACGGGCTCGGCTACCTTGATGCAGAGATTAAGGAAGCGCGAAAGGATTTCCCGGTAGATATTGATGAACTGACAGTTACGTTTGCAGTGCATGAAGGAACCCAGACGAAAATTGAAAAAATAAACATTACAGGCGCCCGGGCTGCTGGAATTGACGAAATAATGAAAGCCGTCCATCTGAAAGAATCAGCCCCTTATAATGCGCTTGATGTTGAAGATGCACGGTATAAAATTTTATCCCTTTATAACCGTCTTGGTTATGCCGATGCACATGTTGAAGCTGAAACTGCAACTGAAAACGGCAGGGCCTTTATTACCTTTAAAATAAATGGGGGCAGGCATTCAACCATAGGAAAGATTATTATACGCGGCAATAAAAAAACCAAGGATAAAATCATTAGAAGGGAATTTGATATTAAAGAAGGCGATTCCTACGACCATGAAAAACTTATAAGGGCAAAACAGCAGCTTTACAGGCTCGGGCTTTTTTCAGAGATAACCATTGAAACACTTGCCGGAACAAGCGGGGAAACAACGAATATAAAAGACATCCTCGTCACTGTAAAGGAAGGAAATGCAGGAGCAGTGGATGTCGGTCTCGGTTACGGCGACTATGAGAGTTTCAGGGGATTTCTGGACTTGAGCTACCGCAATTTAGGCGGCTACAACAGACAGGCAGGATTCAGGACAGAATTAAACTCATTGGAAAAAAGGTACATACTGAGTTTTAAGGAACCGTGGTTTTTTAACAAACCGCAGCTCCCGTTAAAGCTTTCCCTCACAAATGAAAGCAAACGGTCCATAAACATTGATACCAGAGAGACAAAATATGAAATTGACAGGACATCCCTGCTTGCAGGCGTTGACAGGGAATTAACCGAAAGGTTAAAGGCAACTCTCAACTACGAATATTCAATCGTAAATACACATAATGTTAAGCCGGGAGTAATCTTAAGCAAAGATGACACAGGGACGCTCGGCATAAGCAGTATTTCACCTGCATTATTCTACGACACAAGAGACAATCCGTTTGACCCTGCTTCAGGCTCACTTAAAGGAATAGTCCTTAAGCTTGCCTCAAAGGCATTTTTATCGGAGACAGAATTTATCAAAGCAACCCTTCAGGGGGCATGGTTTTTTGAGATAAGTACCGGGCTTGTATTTGCCTGCTCGCTGCGTGGAGGCGGCGCTTACGGACTTGGCGAAACATCCGACCTTCCCTTGATAGAAAGATTTTTTCTCGGAGGCAGAACTACAGTGAGAGGGTATAATCAGGATACGCTTGGACCTAAAGGCGCTGATAACACCCCGACCGGCGGCAATGCCTTTGCGCTTGGAAATGCAGAGCTGCGGGCATCCATTGGAAA
This sequence comes from Nitrospirota bacterium, assembly GCA_016212185.1. NCBI lineage: Bacteria > Pseudomonadati > Nitrospirota > Nitrospirota bacterium. Next base: position 7,690 of record JACRGX010000045.1, on the reverse strand, counting down.
GGGACTGGGGATAGTTGCATTCGTTGACAGCGGGAATGTCTGGCAAGACACCAATGATATAAACTTTGAGTTAAAATATACTGTCGGCCCTGGCCTAAGATATAATACCCCAGTAGGACCATTCAGGCTTGATTACGGTCACAAATTAAACAAGGAAGAAGGTGAAAGCAGTGGAGAACTGCATTTCAGCCTTGGACATGCATTTTAAAAACAGTTAAAAGTTATGAGTTATAAGTTTAAAAAAACATCATTAATAAAACTGCTGATTGTTTTCTGTTCACTGTTCACTGTTCACTGTTCACTGTTCACTGCCGTTAATGCAGGAGTCGTTGAGCGCATAGTGGCAATAGTGGATGATGAGATTATCACCCTCAGCGAATTTAAAGATGCCTTTCAGGACGCCATAAACTCCGGAGCAAAAAAAACAGATATGGAGGTGTTAGATGGAATGATTAACAGGATTTTGCTTCTGAGGGAGGGTAAAAAATTCCGTTTGGAGGAGCCTGCCGCAGAAAGCCGGACATTAGAGGATAACGCCATTATCAATGATTATATAGGGAGAAGACTAAAGACCCTCATTCACATCCCGCCTGAAGAAATTGAACAATTTTATGAAAAAAACAGGGAATCTTTTAACAGTAAAGATTTTTATGACGTTAGAAATGATATAGAAACATACCTCGTAGAAAAACAATTAAACAAGAAGCTGCTGGAGCATATAAACGAGTTAAGGGAAAAATCTTACATAAGAATCCAACTGGGCGACTTGGAAGTAAAAAGTAAGAAGTAAGACAAGGAATGTCAAATTCCAAAATCCAAATTTCAAATAAAATCCAAATAAACAATATCAAATAACCATTTAAACTTTAACCTTCATTTGGCATTTGAGCTTTGTAATTTGACATTATTCTCTCAGTTCCTTTATCACTGCTACTTCCTCGCATTCAGGGAATAAAGGGCATTTAAGGCAGTCGCTCCAAATCTTCTGGGGGAGGTCATTCTTGTCAATATCTTCAAACCCCATCTTTTTAAAAAATTCAGGATAATAAGTCAGCGCAAAAATCCTCTTTATGCCAAGCGTCCCAGCCTCCTTAATACATTGGTCAATCAGTTTTTTACCTATACCGCTGCGCTGGTATTCCTCCAGTACGGCAATGGACCTTATCTCGGCTAAGTCCTCCCATAAAACATGCAGGGCCGCAGTCCCTTTAATTTTTTCGCCTTGTGTATAGACAAAAAAATCACGGATATTTTCATATATTTCGTTCAGAGACCGGGGAAGCATCTCGTCTTTTTTTGCAAACTTATTGATAAGCGAATGCAGCCCCTTTACATCCCCTGCCTTTGCCTTTCTAACTCTCAAGATTCCTCACCTCTTTTAGCCTCTGCGCCCCCTGCCTGCCGGCAGGCAGGTCTGTGGTTTTTTTACCGCATTTTCTATTCTAATTTCTTCCAGTCCTTTCTTTATTGCAGTTTGATTGACCGGTATGATACCTTTTTTCCTTTCCGGAATTATATCTCCCAATGCATTAAAAACAGTGTCAACACTTATGATGCCTGTTTTGGCGATAAGCGCTCCAATCATAATCATATTTGCAATTTGGCTGCTGCCAAGCTCTTCTGCCATGCCGGTTGCATTTATCTGAAGCACCTCAAGGTCCTGCCTCTTTGGAAGATTTTTTATCAGCGACGAATTCATTATCAGAAGCCCGCCTGATTTTAATCTCGGGACAAACCTCTCCATAGACGCCTCATTCATAATCAGCAGGACATCCGGTTTATTGACTACCGGAGAACCTATCATTTCATCGGATATTATCACCGTGCAGTTGGCAGTGCCGCCCCTAATCTCTGCGCCGTAGGAAGGAAAACATGTTACTTCCCTGCCTTCCAGCATAGCGGCATATGTAAGGAGTTTTCCTGTAAATAAAACTCCCTGCCCCCCGAATCCGGCAACAATAAGCTGTAAATTTTTACTGTTCACTGTTCACCGTTGACTGTTTACTGTACTTATCCTTTACCACTCCGGGCGGAAAGACGGGAATCATTTTCTCCTTTATCCATAACAGCGCCTCTTTGGGACTCATCCACCAGTCCGTCGGGCAGGGTGCAAGCACCTCTACAAAGCTGAAACCCTTGCCGTCAAGCTGATATTGAAAGGCCTTTTTGACGGCATTTTTGGTTTTTATAACATTCTGAGGCGAGTCCATAGAAGTCCTGCAGATAAAGCTTACTCCATCAAGTGTGGCCAGCATCTCAGATACCTTAACCGGATAACCGGTCAGCTTTTGTTCCCTGCCTTTAGTGGTCGTGGTCGTCATTTGTCCCAACAAGGTTGTGGGCGCCATCTGCCCGCCGGTCATGCCGTATGTCGCATTGTTGACAAAAATAACGCTGAAATTTTCGCCCCTTGCCGCAGCATGCACTATTTCCGCCGTGCCTATTGCAGCAAGATCGCCGTCGCCCTGATAAGTAAAAACCAGATTGTCAGGCAAAAGCCGTTTTATCGCTGTTGCAACGGCAGGAGGTCTTCCGTGGGCCGTCTCAATTACGTCAAAATTAAAATAATCATACGCAAAAACCGCGCAGCCCACAGGCGCAAAACCTATGGTCTTTTCTCTCATGCCGAGTTCATCAATTATTTCGGCAATTATTTTATGAAGCAGTCCATGTCCGCATCCGGGGCAAAAGCGGAAAGGAACGGGCTTTAAACTTTCCGGCTTAGCCGATATTTTTTTCATCAATGCTTTATTCTCCATTTATTATTCTTACGTCCCTATTTTACTATAAAGCTCTAAAAGTATTCCTTCCTTCAAGCCGTGATCGCTGACTATAATCTCATTAAAGCCAAAGGTCTCCATTAATTTTAAAAGTATAAGCGTGCCGGGGACTATAATGTCAAGTCTTGAAGGGTCAAAGGGATGATACTCCACCCTTTCTGCGGCAGTTATGGAAGATATTTTTAAAAAAATGTTCTTTGTTTTTTTAAATGTCATCCTGCTGTTATGAATTCTGCAGTGGTCAAATCTTTTAAGGCGCTGTGCAATTGCCGACAAAGCCGTAACTGTGCCGGCAGTGCCGATAAAAACAGTATCACCGGAAAAAAGTTTTTTAAAAACTCCGGCGGCAGGCATGATTCTCCGGGAAATTTCATTGTCCATCCTCTTTAGATCAGTCTTAAGCAGGGGGTCGTGCTTCATATATTTATCCGCCAGATATACAACGCCGAGATTCAGGCTGTGAACCAGTTCAGGCTTTTTCCGTCTTGCAAATATAAGTTCTGTGCTTCCGCCTCCGATATCAGCCATCAGCGCGCTGACAGGCTGAGTAATGCCTGACAGCATCCCTGCAGAAGTTATCCTGGCCTCTTTCTCCCCGCTTATGACTTCAATGTCAAACCCCGCCGCGTCTTTTGCCTGTTTTAAAAACTCATCCCTGTTTTTTGCATCCCTCAATGCGCTGGTTGCCGCAACCGATGTCTTGAGAACATCATGTAGGGAAATTACATCGCTGAATTGCCTAAGGGCTTCTATCCCTCTTTTTATCGCCCTCTTGGTAATCAAACCCCGGCCGGTAATCCCTTCACCGAGCCTTGTCACTATCCTTTCCGAATAAATCCTCTCAATGCCGTTTCTCTTAACCCGCCCTATCAGAAGCCTGGTGGTGTTTGTCCCTATGTCAATGGCGGCAAGAGGTCTGTTTTTCACCATACCCCCTCTTTGGCTTTTGGCACAATCCCCGCCTCTTCTGCTCTTTTTAAAAGTTCATTTACCGCCTTTTCTCCCTCTATACCAATATCAAGCGTATAGTCATTTACATAGAGATTTATGTGCTGATTAATAACATCATCTGATAACTCCTGCGAATGTTTTTTAATGTAATCAAGAGTCTCCGGGCGGTTGGCAAGTGCATATTCAACGCTTGCACGTATGAGTTTACTGATTTTCTTATGCAAGCCCCCGCCGAGAGACCGCTTTGCGATAATGCCTCCGAGGGGAATCGGAAGTCCGGTTTCACTTTCCCACCATTCACCGAGGTCCATGATTTTCTTTAAGCCGTACGAGGGGTATGTGAACCGGCTCTCATGAATTATTAATCCTGCGTCAACATCTTTATTTACAACTGCGTCAATGATTTTATTAAACGACATTTCAACAAAGGTTGAAGGATGAAGGTTGAAGTATGAATCAAAAAGCTGCAGGAGCAGATTTGCAGTGGTCAATCTTCCCGGAATGGCGATTTTTTTGCCCCGCAATTCTTCCATTGCACATTCATTTTTGGCAACTACAAGCGGGCCACACCCTCTGCCGAGCGCCCCGCCTGCTCTGAGCAGACAGTAATTTCTTCGCACATGTCCGAATGCATGATAGGAAATTTTTGTCAAATCCGGTTCTGCCTGAAGCGCCTTCCGGTTCAGGGTTTCAACATCAAGCAGTGTTTCATTGAATTTCAGATTTTTTGTATCTATCTTCCCATAAACAAGCGCGTAGAAAATAAAGGTATCGTTAGGACAAGGCGAATAACCGAGTGACAGGGATTTCATTTAGACAATATGTTCTAAAATATTTTTATTGCTAAAAACATCGCAATTTTTATGTTATCATAGTAAAGGACAGAGCTAAATGTCAAACACAGGAATTTAGGCAAAACCTTAACATACTTGTTATACTTTAAAGTATTGTTATGAAACTTAAACAAAGGTTAAATCTGATAAGCTTTTTCATCACCGCCGCCCTATTCACTGCAATATGCGCCTCATATCAGCTAATCACTGCCGCTTCTGAAAATTCAGGCCCTGCGCTTTATCTGTTAATAATTCTATCCGTAACTGCACTAACCACCGCCCTGATAACCCTGAGATTGCTGATACGCAGGCTGGTTAATCCTGTTGATGAACTGACACATTCAGTCCGGAGCATAGCCGGAGGACATAATTCCCCGATTAACATCAGCGGCACGAATGAACTGCAGTCAATCGTTGCTGATATTAACACTATAGTTTCAGTACACAGAGGGAAAATATCCTCTCTTGAAAATGCGATTGAAGAAAAACAAAAGTCCATGCGGGAAATGGCAATTCTGAATGAACTCATGGGCTTTACAACATCTGAAACAAAATTTGAAATCATCATGAAAAATCTCGTAGACAGGACCAAGGATCTTGTTAAATCAGAGTATTGCGCTGCCATAATTTTTGAGCCCGGGTCGTACTTAACAAGATTTTTTGTCACAAGCCGGGACTCCCAGAATCCCCCTGCAGTCAGCCTTTCACCTGAAGGTTTTTTCAAGAAACTGTTGCGGAATCAGTCGCCTTTAAGGGTTCCCTCCGGTCACAGCAACACGGTGAGCAAGACAGCAGACAGCGTCTGCTGCTCACAGCAGTGTTTAAATCTCACGGAATTAAATTTAGAGGTCCGAGACCTGTTGGCCGTACCTTTGATATTCTCCTCCGAGCTTTTGGGATTACTGCTGACAGCCAATAAAATTGACGGCACCTTTGAGCAGGACGATGAAGATAAGCTCATGAATTTTGCATTCCAGGCATTTCAGATAATTGCAATGCACGACAAGATAGCAAACCTCGCAATTACCGACGGCCTTACCGGTCTCAACAATCACAGGCATTTTCAGGAAAGATTAATGGAAGAAGTTGAAATGTCAAGGCGCTATGGAAGGTCTCTCTCCCTGCTGATTCTTGACATTGATCATTTTAAGGCGTTTAATGACGCGCACGGACATCAGGCAGGAGATACGGCGCTCAAAATGATTGCCTCCTTAATAGAGGAACAGGTGCGCCGCACGGACTTCGCCGCACGGTACGGCGGAGAGGAATTCAGTATAATAATGCCTGAGACCGTTTACAGCGGCGCAAAGATATTTGCAGAAAGACTGCGGAAAAAAATCGCCGGAACTCCGTTCCCCTGCTCGGACGGCGAAAAGGCGCTTATAACCGTGAGCATCGGCTTTTCATCCATACCTGAAAATACAAAAGATAAAAATGAGCTGATTGAAATGGCGGACAGGGCGCTGTATTATGCCAAGGAGCATGGACGAAATGCCTCTTATGGTTTCGCAGATACCCGGTCAAAGCATACAAAGCTGAAGCACTAATATTTTTTAATATGAAACCACGAAGGAAAATAAAGCTGAATTTATCCACAGATTACACAGATTTACTCAGATTTTTTAGAAGAATTTTTCAATCAGTGGCATCTGTGAAATCTGTGGTTAATTGATTTTTTAATTTTAAACGTTTTCTGTGGTAAGATTTTGTACAAAACAATTTGCATGGGGGCGTTATGCTTAAGGTAAATGAAATCTTCAAAAGCATTCAGGGAGAATCAACATATGCAGGACTCCCCTGCACATTCATAAGGCTTGCAGGGTGCAATTTACGGTGCACTTACTGCGATACAAACTATGCGTATTATCACGGCAGGGAGCTCTCCGATAAGGAAATAATTTCAAAAATTGAAGAGTACGGCGTTAAATGCATTGAATTTACAGGAGGGGAGCCTTTGCTTCAGGAAGAGACCCCCCCGCTGATAAAAAACCTTCTTGATAAAGGCTACAATGTCCTCATTGAGACAAACGGCTCCATCTGCGTAGGATGCCTTGACAAGAGGATAACAATAATAATGGATTTAAAAACGCCCAAAAGCGGCATGAGCGAGCGGATGAAATTTAAGAATCTGGATTTTTTAAAGGCCACTGATGAAATAAAATTTGTAATCATGGACGAATCAGACTATCAATGGGCAAAGGACATAATCACAAAACATAATCTATCAAATAAATTTGAACACATCCTCATGGCGCCTGCGTATGGAGTCATGCAGCCTAAGGCGCTTGCCCTGTGGATTTTGCGCGACAACCTGCCTGTCAGACTGCAGTTGCAGATTCATAAATACATCTGGGCGCCCCACGAAATTGAAGGTGTCTGAGAAATTCAGATGGCGGCTTTGTTTTCAAAAAGCTCTAACTCTACAAAATACGTCATTCCCGTGCAAACGGGAATCCAGAGAAAATATGCTGGATTCCTGCTTCCGCAGGAATGACAATAAATGGAAAACGTGAAATGGTTCAAAAGCAAACTCCAAAATCTCAGGGTTAAGAACCTCCTTAGAAAACTCACCTTAATTGACTCTGCAAAAGGTCCAAAGATTTCAATTGCCGGGAAACAGTTCATCAATTTTTCCTCAAATGATTATTTAGGGTTATCACAGCGCCCGGAGATTATCAAATCAGCCGTATCCGCCTTTAAAAAATATGGTTTCGGCTCAGGCTCCTCAAGGCTTTTATGCGGCACTTACATCCCGCACAAAAAACTTGAGGAGCGTATCGCAGAGTTCAAAAAAACAGAATCCGCCTTGCTCTTTAATACAGGTTATGCCGCAAACACCGGAATCATACCTGCCATAGCAAGCGCAGGGTGGACCATCCTGAGCGATGAACTTAACCATGCAAGTATTATTGACGGCTTGAGACTTTCAAAAGCTGAAATTAAAATTTACAGGCACAGGGATACAAATCATCTGGAAGCGCTTCTTAAAAAATCCACAAAAAACAATTTTATTGTCACAGATGCGGTATTCAGCATGGACGGCGATATCGCACCCTTGAAAGATATCGCATTCCTTTCAAAAAAATACAAAGCCCTGCTTATGATTGACGACGCCCATGGCACCGG
>JACRGX010000044.1 GCA_016212185.1 Nitrospirota bacterium | reverse complement strand
TTCCAGAAAATTTCTTCCCATGTTTTTCCCCGCAGATCAAGCTCAATACCGCCGGCTTCAAGAAACTTCAGGTATTTTTCCCTGCCCCTGTAAAGATTAAATATTTTTTGCGGCGCAGCGCCGGTCTCAGATGTGAAAATAATCTTTATTTTTCCGTTTGTATTTTGAATCCTGACTATTGAGAATTTTTTTGCCGCAAGCTTAAGCTCCATCACTTCAAGGAGTCTCAATGTCCGTTCGGGGGGCTTGCCAAATCTGTCTTTCATTTCAGTTAAAATGCCGATAAGGGCGCCGGTATGTTTTGCAGAAGCAATTTTTCTGTAAACGCTTAATCTGAGCGTAGGGTCTTCAATATAGCTTTCAGGAATCATGGCCGGGATATTAAGGTCTAAGAAGGGTTCAATTACAGGCGGCGCTTCTTCCCCTTTGAGTTCTGATACGGCCTGTTCAAGCATTTCAATGTAAAGATCAAATCCGACTGCCTCAATATGTCCCGACTGCTCGGGACCAAGCAGGTTGCCCGAGCCCCTTAGCTCAAGGTCTTTTAAGGCAAGCCTGAAGCCTGCGCCAAGATAGCTCATCTCCTGAATTGCCAGCAGTTTTTTTCTGGCCCCCTCGGTTATTGCATCTTCTCCGGGTATTAAAAAATATGCATAAGCCCTGACGTTTGAACGTCCTACCCGGCCCTTAAGCTGATACAGGTCGGCAAGCCCGAACTTATCCGCCATGTTAATGATTATTGTATTTGCATTTGGTATATCAAGCCCTGAACTGATAATGGCGGTTGATACAAGGATATCAGCCTTTTTTGTGATAAAGGACCTCATGACGCCTTCAAGCTCTTTTTCGCTCATTCGTCCATGCGCCACTGCCGCCTTGCTTTCGGGTAAAAGTTCGCTTATGAATTTGGCCATTTTGTAAATGTCTTCAATACGGTTATGGACAAAAAAGGCCTGCCCGCCTCTTTGCAGTTCTTTCTGCAGGGAATCTTTGATTACCTGCGCCCCGAACCGGACGACAAAACTTTTTACTGCAAGCCTTTCTTCGGGCGCGGTCTCTATAACGCTCATCTGCCTTATCCCTGAAAGCGCCATATGAAGCGTCCTCGGTATCGGCGTGGCTGTAAGCGAAAGGACGTCAACATTGGTCTTTAATGTTTTTAATTTCTCCTTGTGCGTAACGCCGAATCTGTGCTCCTCGTCAATGACTAAAAGCCCTAAATTATGAAAAGTTACATCTTTGGCTAACAGCCTGTGCGTCCCGATGATTATGTCTATTTCACCTGCGGCAAGCGCCTTGAGGGTTTGTGTCTGCTCAGCCTTGCTTTTAAAACGGCTGAGGAAATCTATCCTGACCGGAAAGGCTGAAAACCTTGCGGTAAAGGTGTTGTAATGCTGTTCTACGAGGATAGTAGTGGGCGCAATGACCGCGGCCTGCATGGAATCGTAAACTGCTTTAAAACACGCCCTCATTGCCACCTCTGTCTTTCCGTACCCGACATCTCCGCAAAGCAGCCTGTCCATAGGCGCGGGCTCTTCCATATCTTGCTTTATCCCTGAAACGGCAGTAATCTGGTCAGGGGTTTCTTCATATGGGAAAAATCCGTCAAATTCCTTATGGAGTTCTGTGTCGGCAGAAAAGCCGAAGCCTTTATCTGAAGTGCGTCTGGCATAGAGTTTCAGCAATTTCTCCGCCATGTCCCTTATCCTGTCGCTGACCTTTTGTTTTGTTTTCTGCCAGGTCCTGCCGCCGAGTTTATCCATTTTTGGAATGACGCCCTCAGGGCCGTGATATTTCTGAATCTGGTCAATGCGTTCAAGCGGTATGTGCAGCTTGCCTCCGCTGAGATATTCTATTATCAAAAAGTCGCCTTCGTAATCTCCTACCCTCTGCCTTTGAATGCAAAGAAACCTGCCGATGCCGTGCTGTTTGTGAACCAGATAATCGCCTTCCTGTAATTCTTCGGTAGAAGATAAGAGCTGTGAAATTTTTGACTGCTTAACCGGCTTAAATGCAGGACGCTCCCCGAAGATATCTCTTTCCGTAAGAACGATAATTTCTTTAAACGCAAAACCCCTGCTTAATTCACCGGTGGTGATAACCGGACTGCGGGAATATTTTACCGCGGTATCGCTTGACAGCACCGGCGCTTCTATTTCTTTTTCTGAAAACAATTCCCTGAGCCTTTTGGCCTGTCCTGCGGACGGGCAAACTGTCATGATAAAGTACTTTTGCTTAAGTTCGCCGGCTCTTTTAACAAAATCTTCAAGTGAAGCTCTTTCTTCACGCAGCAGTCCGAAACCGCCTGTACCGCTGATATTTAAATCAAAGCCTTCGCCCTGCAGGGGAAGTGATGTAAAACAAACAGGCTCCTGACTTTGGACGGCCTGAATGAATCCGGGGTTTTGTCTTTTAGTGTCATCGGGTTCGTTTAATATCAAAATCCTGCCGGATAAGGCGTCAAGCAGACAGGGCCCTTTATCCGGTTCAGCCGAAGGGCCTATGGATATTTGTTCTATTTCCTTAACAGACCTCTGGGTGCCTGTGTCAAAAAACCTCAGAGATTCAACTGAGTCCCCGAAGAATTCTACTCTTACAGGGAATTCCTCTCCGGGCGGAAAGACATCCACGATACCGCCCCTTACACTTAAATCTCCCTCTGCTGAAACAACAGATACCGGATGATAACCTGAATCCTTAAGCCGTTCAATAAGCGAGTCCCTGTTGATTTCTGTGTTTTTCATTATTTCTATCAGCGGAAATCCGTCTAATTTCCATGTAGGTGAAAGCGCTGCGTCAACAGATGTAATGATGCCTGTATTATTTTTTTCGTAAAAATTTTTAAGGTTTTTAAGCCTCAGCGGGTCCTCCTGGCCCTGTATGAGCAGCGGCTCTCCGGCCTTCAGCGCCCTGGCCCAGAAAACGGCGTCTGAGTAAAATTCCGCCGCTGAATTTTCAGAAGGGCAGACAAGAAGGCACGGCTTGGTTATCAATGCAAAAAGGAGGGCGCCTGAGGAGCCTTGAAGCGATGTGAAGCCTTTTACTTTTCTTTCTTCAAGTAAGTGTGCGGCATTATAGAAAATGGAAAAATTAAAAGGCACTGCTTAAGATGTAAAAATATGATTTCTTATTTACCGGATTTTTGTTAATTAGTATCTTTTGCCTTCTGCCGTCCCACAACAATCATATTTTCAGCGGTAGACTGCAGCGATTCAATCTGTTCGGCCATTTTGTTCATTGCGGCTGCAAGCTGTTCAAGTTCATCGCCTGACTTAACGTCAACCCTGCTTTTGTAATTGCCGCTGATTACGGCGTGGCCCATTTCATTGAGGGTATTTATGGGTTTTACAAACTGTTCGGCAAAGTAAAATGAAAATAAAACGCCTGCCACGACAAGTACGGTAAAGCCGGCGAACATGATTATCCAGGATCTTTCCCATACATTATTGACTATATTCAACGCCTCATTATATTCCTCTGAATCTATTGCGAGCCATTTATTCAGCCGTTCAGCGGCAGGGTAGACCCATTTATAATCCATCTCCTCCATAAGTTTTGCAGCAGTTCTATTGCCAATCGGATTAGGGAGTTCAAATATCTTCAAGGAAAGCTCTCTCATATTCTGCCATGCGGTTTTGACCTCGGATAATATTATCCTTTCCTCATTCAGTATTGCCTTTTCTTCGGTTCCTTCGGAAACTTCCAGTTTCTCAAGGCGGATTAATATATCGGTTGCATCTTTCAAGCGTTCCTCTATATCCTCGGCATAGCCGTGAAAATTCTCAATATAACGCTTATCTCCGGTTATAAGGTAATCGTTGCCCGGCATCAAGCCCATTTCCATTGCCGAGCGGAGATCATGTATGGTGTTCAGTTCTATAGACATGATTTCAAGAGTCTTAAAGGCATTGTTAAGCGCATTCTGGTTGTATACTATGATAATGCCGATGATGAACAGGAACGGAAATATTATGGCAAAAAAACCGGAAAGCAGTTTTGTGCGTATCTTCAGATGCATTTATCTTCCTTTCTGTATTACAATTAAATTGCTTGGCATTTCTTAAAGTTTATTCAAAAAAACTATACTTGTCAAATTGATATTCCCTGCGGCAAGACCACAGAGAATCTAATGTAAGGAATTTCTTTATCATATGCGCTCGCTTGACCCAGTGGCAAGACCACGGGGAATACGCGCGCTATCCATTTAACAACGTATGAAGTATTATATCATTTTTTCTGCAGGCCCTGCTTGCAGGGCACAGCAAAAAACTTTTTCAGCAACCTGTTATAATTTTCAAAAGGTAAAGACTTATGCGCTGGCATCAAAAAAACATAGAGGATGTCCTTGAACATCTGCAGTCGTCATCAAACGGGCTTTCCCCTGAAGAAGCACAGAAACGCCTGAATAAATACGGCCCCAATGAATTAATAGAAAAAAAGAAAAAGACACCCCTGGCCATGTTCCTGGACCAGTTCAATGACTTCATGATACTGGTCCTCATTGCAGCTGCAGTTATTTCCGGATTCATAGGAGAATTATCTGATACCATCGCCATAGTTGTAATTGTGGTCCTTAATGCGGCTATTGGTTTTGTTCAGGAATAACGTGCGGAAAAGGCAATGGCGGCGCTTAAGGCAATGGCGGCGCCTTCTGCAACTGTGATGAGGAACTGCCTGCCTGAAACTTTATCTGCCCTGCGCTGAACACTGTATTTAAAACAGAGCCATTGACGCTGAGTGAACTGCTGCTAACACTTGCATTGTCATCGGTGATTTTCTTTGCAGTGGAGATAGAGAAGTGGTGGAAGAGGAGAAAAAGTTAAGAGCTTGCCTGCCGGTAGGCAGGGGTAGGGGGGATAAAGATGCCCGGTACAGAAACATCGGGACTGCAGAGAGGTTTATTTGCATTTTTAAGATTAGTAATGTATCCTTATAGTAAGGAGGTAAGGAAACATGCTTGCAAAGAAGACATCAAAAAACCAGCTTACATTACCCAAGGAAATCGTCAAGTCGTTTCCCAATACTGAATACTTTGACGTTTCCGTAAAGGACAGAAAAATAGTTCTTCTGCCGGTCAGGATAACCCCTGCGGATATGACGCTTTCAGGCATAAGGGATAAGATGAAAAAACTCGGCATTAACGGGACAGATGTGGATGAGGCAGTAGCTTGGGCAAGAAAGAAAAAGCGGTAAAAAAAGTTGTTCTTGATACCAACATACTGGTATCAGCCCTGATTTTTAAAGGCGAATTATCAAAAATAGCTGATCTATGGGAAAAGGGCAGGATTGCTCCCGTGTTTTCAAGAGAAACCTTTGAAGAATTCCGCACTGTTCTTGAATATCCGAAATTCTCTTTGACAGGTCGGGAGATTAAGATGATTATTGAGGAAGAAGTTTTGCCTTTTTTTGAGGTTGTAGAGATTTCGGATAAAATCAGCGGCGTTTGCAGGGACCCTGCTGACGACAAATTCATCGCCTGCGCTTTAGCTTCATCTGCAGATTTTATCGTCAGTGGAGATAATGATTTGCTGAATATTGGCAAGTACAAGTCTGTCAGAATAATCGCAGCCGCGGAATTTTTGAAGATGATTTAAGTTGCAAAAATGCGGGAAGTGTCTTTATATAAACTTTAAAAATGCAAGAAACAAGACCTAACCCCAATCCGTTCCTTCTGCTTGCTTCAGGCAAATTACGACATACGGACAATCCAGACGCTTCTCGGTCACAGTGACGTCAGAACTACTATGATTTATACTCACTGCATGCCGAGCAAAACTGTAAAAGAGATGAAGAGTCCGCTGGATTTTTAATATACATCAACACAAAGGAATAAGGACCTGCCTCGCATGTAATTTAGGCTGCAAATGTTTTCTTGACTAATACACACTAAATATTATAAAATAATATCCATGAAAACAGTTATTGACACCTCAACATTAATATCGCTTGCAAAAATCAATTTCCTTGAAATTCTAAAGAAGTTGAAAAGAGAAATTCTTATTCCGGAAACCGTATACGGCGAGACTGTTCTTAAGGGAGAGGAAAAATCATTAACTGATGCAACTGTAATTAAAAATTTCATCAAGGATAATAATATCAGGCACATCGCTGTTAAGGAGTTTTCATTAAATCTTATAAAAGAGAGGGTAAGCAAAAATCTTGCCGCGGGCGATGAGGCAGTAATGGCAGCCGCCGTGCAGGAGAAAATATTAGAAATAATTACAAATGACGACGGCTTGGGCAAAATTGCAGCGTCTTTAGGCATCAAGGTAAGCGCCTCTCCCGACCTTCTCCTTGAAGGACTTCGGTCTAAAATTATGAAATTTGAAGATTATGAGTTTTTTCTTAAAAATCTTGTCGTAGAAAAAAGAATAACATCAGCAATCGCAGAATTTTATTCAATGGAGGGTAAAAAATATGCCAAAAGCTAAAGAGTTGATTAGAACAAATATAATGATGGAAAAGCAATTGCTCAGGGGAATAGATGAGTTTGCAAAAGCGCTTGAAGAAGACAGGTCTACTGCAATAAGACAGCTCATAAAGAAATCTTTATCTGAAGAAAAAATTGCCCTTGCAGTCAAAAAATTTCAGGAAGGGCTTCCCTTCAGAAAAGCCGCTGAAATGTGCAATCTTGATTATTGGGAATTCCAGTCAGAACTTGACAAACGTGATATTCCAGTATCCTCTTCTTTATCTTTTGCAAAAAGCAGATTAAGGCAGTAGCCTGAAATATACCTTTTTTGCATAACTACGGTTAATCGTTAAACCACTGCCTCTGTTTGCCATAAAACGCATCAGGAAAATAGACAGTTTGAAATGTTATCCTTTGACATGAGAGGGTATTATTTTGAGAAGGCAGGCATATGATGCAGGTTAATATTTTATTCCCCATAAACGCGGAGGCGTTTACATATTTAGTTCCTGAAGAACTTAAGCAGAAAATCAAAGCCGGTGTTCGTGTGCTTGCGCCGTTTAAGAAATCAAAGAAAGCCGGCATAGTTGTTGGGATTGGAGAAAACGCTTCGGTGTCATTGCGGGGAGTTCCGATTATCGGAACTCCCCGCAATGACAAAAAAGACATACCCCTCAAAACTATTGAGGATGTTCTGGACGACGAACCGCTTATCCCTGAAAATTTACTGAAACTGATTCAGTGGGCCGGGCAGTATTACCTTTCAACAGCGGGGCTGGCGTTTAAAAATGCAGTGCCGCAGGGCATTCTTGACAGCAGGAAAAGCGGCAAAGTCAGGATTACCTATGATGAAAATATAGTGACGGAAAAAACCTTCACCCTGACCCCTGAACAGAAAAGGGCGCTGACTGAGATTAACGGCGTGCAGTCAGGGGCGTTTCTCCTGCACGGCGTTACAGGCAGCGGGAAAACTGAAATCTATATCAGGGCGGTTGAGGCGCTTCCCGCGGATAAGCAAGCCATTGTGCTTGTGCCTGAAATCGCCCTTACGGCGCAGTTCATAGACAGGTTCAGGAGCCGCTTTGATAAAGAGGTTGCATTTTTTCACAGCGGGATTACGCCCGGAGAAAAATTAGCAGAATGGCGGAAGATAAAAAACAACGAAGTCAGGATTGCCATCGGCGTAAGGAGCGCTGTTTTTGCGCCTTTTCAAAACTTAGGGCTTATTGTAGTTGATGAAGAGCAGGAAACCTCGTATAAACAATTTGAAGGGTTTAAATACAATGCGAGGGACGTGGCGCTTGCGCGCGCCAAACTTGAGGGCCTAAAGATAATCTTAGGTTCAGCCACGCCTTCCTTGGAATCTTTTTATAATGCAAAGAAGGGTAAGTTTAAATATCTGGAGCTTAAATCCCGCGTGGAAGAAAAGCCCATGCCGGTTGTGGAAATCATAGACATGACAAAAGCGGATAAAATGACGTGGATTTTTTCGGATAAATTATTATGCGCCATGAAAGATAATGCGTCCCGCGGTCATCAGTCCCTCATAATGCTTAACAGGAGGGGATATTCGCCGTTTCTCATGTGCACGGACTGCGGACATACTTATAAATGCCCTGCGTGCAGTATCACTCTCACATATCACAAAGACACAAAGACCCTGAAATGCCACTATTGCGGTTCGTTTTTAATTCCCCGCGCCGTTTGCCCTGAATGCAAAGGCACTAAAACAAAACACATTGGCATCGGTACGCAGAGGGTTGAGGAAGAGTTAAACAGCCTTATCCCGGAAATCTCATTAAAAAGAATGGACCATGATACGACAAGGAAAAAGCTCGCGCATTACAGGATTGTGAAAGACATGGAAAATAAAAAGCTTGATGTGCTTCTGGGCACTCAGATGGTTGCCAAGGGGCATGACTTTCCCGGAGTAACGCTGTCTGCTGTTGTGTTTGCAGACATCGCATTGAACCTGCCTGACTTCAGATCGTCAGAAAGGGCGTTTCAGCTTTTCACTCAGCTTGCAGGAAGGGCTGGCAGGGGCGAAGCTGCCGGTAAGGTATACATCCAGACATATGAACCGCACCACTATATTTTTGACTACGTAAGAAACCATGATTATCAGGGATTCTACGAAAAAGAAATAGGGTTAAGAAAGGAGCTGTTCTATCCGCCGTTTGGCAGATTGCTCAGGATTGTTTTCAGTTTCAGAAATAAAGAGGGCGCGGCAAAAACAATGAAGAATGTTGCAGGAAGGATAAGAAAAATCCCCCCGGCCCCCCCTTTGGCAAAGGGGGGAGCAGGGGGGATAGAAATACTTGGGCCTGCCCCTGCGCCTGTTGAAAAAATCAGAAACCTCTGGAGGTGGCATTTAATTCTTAAGGGAAGCGCTTCAAAATCTTTAAGGCAAAAGGCGCTTGAGATTTTGGATGCTGTAGAGGATATTAAGGATATGAAAACTGACGTAGACGTGGACCCTGTGAATCTCATGTGAGGGTTTTACTAATGCGGTCATAAGTAATGCCACATTCCTGTAATCATTACTGTCATGCCGGCTTGTCTATGTTTGTCATTCTGGCTTGTCCAGAATCTTTCCGAAGAAGGATTCCCGATCCCGAAACTTCGGGAGGAATGACAAACTATGTGGTTTTACTTATAAACTCCTTAGTAAATAACGGGTATGCTTTTTTATAGATAAAAGCAGGATTTTGATATAAAATAACAGCATCATGGAACAGGGTAAGCTGGATATGATAGAAACGCTCCGGAGATTTCTTGTTAAGATAGACGTAATATTCCACATAATAGCTGCGCTATTGCTTCTCACTGCCTGCGGATTTATAATGTATTATGCTTTCCTGAATTTAATGGAGCCGTCACGCTTTGCAATAATCGCCCTTGTAAACGATGTCCTGCTGTCGCTTATCATTCTTGAACTTCTCTGGACTGTTATCAGGTTTTTAAAGAAACAGAAATTCCTTTTGGGACCCTTCCTTGCAATCGGCATAATTGCCGCGGTAAGGAGGATACTTTTGATAGAGGCGCAGGCCTCCCTTATGGAACATACCCCTGTTGAAAAACTTTATGAAACAGGGCTGAGCGCCGCAGTTATTATAACCCTGATGGCTGCATATTATCTGTCTGTCAAGGCGCAGAAATTTGAGGAATAAGCATATGAGCGGCAGGCATAAAGAACTTACGCTTCAATACCCTGTTCATACTCTGGAAAATCAACTCCTGCTTCCTGCAGGCAGTGCGCTTTCAGAAAAGGCATTGGACGCCCTTATTTCATCAAACAGGGACATGCCCTATCGGGAATACTCTCTTATGGGGTACGGTTCAGTAAAAAAGGATCTCCATGAATTTTTGAATATCCCGCCTTATGACACAATCTTTGCCCATGGCGGGCAGATTTCCCGCATCATAAGCCTAATGGAAAGCGTCAGGCTTTCTATGCCGGTTCTTCAGTCATTAGATTATTTTAAAACAAATGATTTTTATACCTACAGGCATATTCTTATGGTATTTGCCCTTTCTTCCATCCTGGCGGTTGATCTGGTATCGGATTATTATGACCGCATCAGGGAAGTTACATCAGGGCCTATTCATGATTTCGGCAAAATCTGCGTCCCGCTTGATATTTTAAAAAAATCCACTCCGCTCACAAAAGATGAGCTTTATATTCTGAGACATCATACGACAGCGGGCTTTGTATTGCTGAGTTATTATCTTAAAGATGCAGGGCACCTTTTTTCTGCAGTTGCCAGGTACCATCATGAAAGAAAGGACAGTTCGGGTTATCCGCGCGGCATATCCCTTAAAGACCGGATGGTTGAAATTGTTGCCGTAAGCGACATTTATGATGCGCTTATATCGCCGAGACCTTACCGCCCCATTGCATTTAATAACCGGACGGCAATTGAGGAGATGACAATGCTGGCAGAGCAGAATAAAATAAGCAGGGATATTGTAAAGGCATTGGTGGCTTATAACCGCAAGGACAGACCCAGCTACAGCGAGTGCAGGGTTTCTGACGAGAAAAGAGGCACACCCCCGAAGGACAACGTTTACGGCATCCTCGCCGACGAAGAAAAATAGCAGATAGGATTACTTTTTGCTGTTTCTGAAGTAATTAACGCAAAGCTCAAATTCTTCCGAATATTATATCATACTAAAATATCTTTCCATAGATTATGGCACAGGTTTTTTGTTAAAATTGCCCTATGTTTTTCCAGCAGGTAATCAATGGGCTTACGGTGGGCGGCGTCTATGCGCTCATTGCCCTCGGCTACACAATGGTTTACGGCATACTTGAGCTGATAAATTTCGCCCATGGCGAAATTTATATGATAGGCGCATACTTAGGGATAATATTCTTAGGCGTGTTTACGACTCTGGGGCTTACCGAGTACAGCCTTACTCTTTCACTTTTGCTGACATTTATATTTTCGGTTTTCTTCTGTTCGGCATATGGTTTTACGATAGAAAAACTTGCGTACAAGCCTTTAAGAAATGCCCCTCGGTTAAGCCCCCTGATAAGCGCCATCGGGGTGTCAATCTTTCTGCAAAATTATGTAATGCTCACTCAGGGCGCGACCGATAAGGTATTCCCGCATATTTTAGAGACGCACAGGATTGAATTTTTTAATGCAACAATGACTACTCTTCAGGTCTTTATCATCATCACGTCTCTTTTACTCATGGGATTACTTCACATTTTTGTCATGAAGACAAAGACCGGGAAAGCCATGAGGGCGGTGGCTCAGGACAAGGTCATGGCTTCTTTGCTCGGAATAAATATTGACAGGATAATCTCTGTTACATTTATAATCGGCTCTGGACTTGCTGCAGTGGCGGGTCTGATGGTAGCTATGTATTATGGGCTTGTCAATTATTCCATAGGCTATATTGTTGGCATAAAGGCATTTGCCGCCGCTGTGTTAGGAGGCATCGGGAGCATTCCCGGCGCAATATTAGGAGGTTTTGTGCTGGGGATTATAGAGAGCCTCGGCGCAAGTTTTCTTTCAAGCGAATACAAGGATGCCTATGCGTTTGTGGTCTTAATTATCATACTTCTGATAAGACCCAAAGGTCTGCTGGGAAAATCGTAATGAAAA
This sequence comes from Nitrospirota bacterium, assembly GCA_016212185.1. NCBI lineage: Bacteria > Pseudomonadati > Nitrospirota > Nitrospirota bacterium. The sequence goes on along the minus strand of JACRGX010000044.1, from coordinate 47,048 downwards.
ATAAAATAGTGTTATTCATACTCTGGATTTCTTTTTTAAGCACTCCTTTTATGGGAACAAAAGGCGCGCTGCTGCTGTTTCCGGGACTTTGTCTTGCTTACGGCGCATTTGTCATAATTAAACGGCTGTCTGTGCATTTCAGAAAAATCAAACTGCCGGAGATTTCCGTTAACAAGAAGGCCGCATATGTTTTGAGTATTATTATCCTGCTGGCCCTGCCGCTTTTTCTTAATGATTACTACATTGACGTTATTATCCTTGCGGGGATTTACATCATACTTGCGCTTGGGCTTAATGTGGTCCTCGGATTCAGCGGACTTTTAAATCTGGGTTTTGCCGCCTTTTACGCAGTTGGCGCATATTCCTGCGCCCTTCTTACAACGAGGGCAGGGTTAGGGTTCTGGAGCGCGCTTCCTCTTTCAGTAATTATCACAGCGCTGTCAGGGCTTATACTTGCATTTCCGGCATTAAGGCTGAGGGGCGATTATCTGGCAATAGTGACCCTCGGCTTCGGTGAGATTGTACGGCTCATATTAAATAACTGGGACAGTCTTACAAAAGGGCCTAACGGCATTACAGGAATACCGGCGCCGTTTATCTTCGGATTTAAACTGAATACGCTTATGCATTATTACTATCTCGTGCTGATTTTTGTCATTATTGCCGTGTTTGTGGTCCGACGCGTTTATTATTCAAGGACCGGCAGGGCGTGGCTTGCCATAAGAGAGGACGAAACAGCGGCAGAAGCCATGGGCATTAACAATACAAATTTCAAGTTTCTTGCGTTTACCTTCGGCGCATTCTGGGCCGGGCTTGCAGGCGCGCTCTTTGCAGGCAAGATGCGGTTTGTGTCGCCTGAAAGTTTTTCATTCATGGAGTCTGTCCTAATCGCCTGCATGGTTATACTTGGCGGGCTCGGCAGCATCCCGGGCGTGATTCTCGGCGCATTTATCCTTATTATTCTGCCTGAAATGCTTAGAGAATTTCAGCTTTACAGAATGCTTGCGCTCGGCGCCGGACTTGTGCTCATGATGGTATTCAGACCTGGGGGGCTTATTAAAAACAGATAGTTTAAAAATAAATTCAGTATTATTTGTCATTCCGGCTTGTCCGGAATCATTTTTAATGAAGGATTCCCGACGCGCTTCGCTTGCGGGAATGACAACGAATATGGACTTTTAGAAAATTGTTCAAATAGTTTAAGGCAATGATATTAGAGATAAGGGAACTGACAAAAACATTCGGCGGGCTTAAGGCAGTTGAGCAGGTGAACTTTAAAGTTGCGCCGGGTATTATTCTTGGGGTTATCGGGCCTAACGGCGCAGGCAAGACAACGCTTTTCAATTGTCTTACAGGCTTTTATCCTCCATCAAAAGGGCAGATATTTTTTGAGGGCGCGGACATAACAGACAAAAAAACTTGTGAAATAACCGCAAGGGGAATTGTGCGGACCTTTCAAAACATACGCATATTCGGCAGCATGAGCGTTTTGGAAAATGTGATGATAGGCCAGCATACCCGTTCAAAAGAAGGAATCATAACAGCAGTGATGCGTACAGGAAAATTCCAAAAAGAAGAGGCTGAGATAAGATCAACGGCTTATGAGTATCTTGAATTTGCCGGCATACAGGATTATGCTGATATGCCTGCTGAAAGCCTTCCCTACGGCGGCCAGAAGCGTCTTGAGATTGCAAGGGCGCTTGCGACAGAGCCTAAAATCCTATTGCTTGATGAACCGGCGGCAGGCATGAACCCGCAGGAAAGCAGTGAATTAATGAATTTGATAAAAAAAATAAAGGAATGGGGCAAGACTGTGATAATCATAGAGCATGACATGAAGGTTGTGATGGGCATATCCGACCATATTGTTGTTCTGGACCACGGAATTAAAATTGCAGAAGGGAATCCAGGGGAAATACAAAACAACCATGATGTAATAGAGGCATATCTGGGGAAGGAACATATTTTCTGATGCTTTTACTTAGAGACGTACGCACATTTTACGGGAACATAGAGGCTGTCAAGGGCATTAACCTTTATGTGGATAAGGGTGAAATCATATGCCTCATAGGAAGCAACGGCGCAGGCAAAAGCACTGCCCTGATGACTATATCCGGGGTGTTAAAACCAAAGACCGGCTCTGTAATTTTTAAAGGCGAAGAAATACACGGCATGCCTCCGCATAAAATTGTTGCAAGGGGAATTTCACAGGTCCCTGAAGGAAGGAGGATATTCCCAAAACTTACTGTGATGGAAAATCTTGAGATGGGAGCGTACTCAGTGAACAGTGAACAGTTCACGGTTAACAGAAGACAGTCAACTGTCAACAGTCAACTGGCAACTGTTTTTGAGCTTTTCCCTGTGCTTAAGGAAAGGCAGAAGCAGCCCGGAGGTACATTGAGCGGAGGGGAACAGCAGATGCTTGCAATCGGAAGGGCGCTCATGTCAGCGCCGAAACTGCTTTTGCTGGATGAGCCTTCTTTAGGGCTTGCGCCAATTATTGTAGGAAAGATTTTTAAGACGATTAGAGAACTCAATGCAGAAGGGCTTACGATATTGCTTGTGGAGCAGAATGCAAAGGCGGCCTTGAGATTAGCTCACAGGGCGTATGTCTTGGAATCAGGGAAGATTGTAAAAGAAGGGAAGGGCGGCGACCTGCTTTATGATTCTGACATCAAAAAGGCGTATCTGGGGGAATAAAAAGCATCAGCTTGACAAATATCATAAAAAGTTTTATTATTTATAAAATAGGACTAAAATAGTCCTGTTTTATAAAAAGGAGGCAAACGATGGAACTTATTAATGTAAACATGCTCGGCATAAGCAAAGGCACCCCGGTTGAAGCCGCTGTGACGGCTAATTTCAATGGCGAGACGCATGAAGTTGGTCTTTATTTTGCAATGGCGCGTCAGGCTCAGAGGCAGGGTTACTCTGAGATAGCTGAGACCCTTAAGCGGATTGCATCCGAGGAGGCGGAACATGCCGCCAGATACGCTGAGCTTAACGGACTTATCTCTGAGAGCACTAAAGAAAACCTTGAGAAGATGCTTAACGGAGAGATAGGGGCAAACAAAGGCAAAAGAGAAGCGGCGCTCAAGGCAAAAGAGGTGAATGTGGACGAGGCGCATGATTTTTTTGACGAGTCTTCACGGGATGAGGCAAGGCATGCGATGATGCTCAAGGGACTGCTTGAGAGATTTTTCAAATAAGCTATGTTTGTAACGAGAAAGGCAGATTATGCTATCCGCTGTGTTCTTTACCTGTCACGAAATGCCCGGCGGCTGGCAAGTGTTGACGAGATATCAAGGGCAGTGCATGTTCCCAGGTCATTTCTCGCAAAAATCCTTCAGCGTCTGATGAAGACAGGGATTGTAAGCTCTGTGCGGGGAGTTAAAGGCGGGTTTCAACTTGCTAAAAACCCTCAAAATATCAATCTGTTGGAGGTAATAGAAGCCATACAGGGGCAATCGGCGGCAAATATATGCGCAATTGACAAAAGAAAGTGCAGCCTGAGCGCCAGGTGTGCAGTTCATCCTGTCTGGCTGAAAATACGTAAAAAAGTTGAACAGGAGCTTAGAAAAAATAACTTTGCCAGACTATCAAAACAGTGATAGAATTTGCTTTAAGCTTTTAATGCTTGAACAGTATAAGGAGGATTTAACATGTATCCAATATGGGAAGCGCCAAATTTAACTGCAGGTATTATTCTTGCGGTTATTGCAACCTTTCATATCCTGCCGTCTCATCTTTCAACGAGCGCCATGTGTTTTAATGTCTTTATTGAGACAAAGGCGTACAGGGAAAACAGGCATGAGCTTTTGGAATTCGTCAAAAAGTATACCCTGCTTCTGCTCGTCTTCGCATATGTTCTCGGCTCCCTCAGCGGTATCGGAATATGGTATGCCGCCACGGTCGCCAATCCGAGGGGCATATCGGGATTGATTCACAACTATGTTTGGGGATGGGCTACTGAATGGGTATTTTTCATAATTGAAGTTACAGGGATATTTATTTATTACTTCACGTTCGGCAAGGTAGATAGAAAAACCCATTTAAAAATAGGCTGGATCTTTACCATCGGCTCATGGACTACGATGGTGGTAATCGTCGGCATTCTGGCTTTTATGCTTTCACCCGGGAAGTGGATTGAGACAGGAAATTTCTTTGACGGATTTTTTAACAAGACATATTGGTCACAGCTTTTAGTCAGGACAATTTTGATGTTTGCCATTGCAGCAGTTTACGCTATTGCAGCGGCGGCAAGGCTTAAGAATGAAGATGTAAGAAAATTTATAATAAAGACAGCATCTAAATGGGGCATTGCAGGCTTACTGCTTGGCGGGACGGCATTTTTCTGGTATCTGAAGACCATCCCGGCAGCAGGGCATGAACTGATATAGACGCTTGCCCCGCAAGGGCTTAAGACAGGGATAATCGTATCTTTTGTCTTGCTGTTGTTCTATTTTATATATGCCAATCTAAAACCCCTGACTATAAGGCTTGTCACAGCGGTTTTAGCAATTGCTGTCCTTTTTGCCGGTATCTGGTCAGATGGTTGAAAGGCGGGGCTTTACAGATGCGGAAGAAATGAAGGGCTTTTTAGAAGGTCTGGACGGATATTTTTATATGCCGCCGTTTGTCGGGACAGAGGCGGAAAAAAACGCCCTTGCAAACTATTTAGTTTCGCTTAACAGGTAAGGAGGAAATCATGGAAATTGCAACAATGCTGAAGACATTACAAGACCCGATGGGCATACCATTCTATCCGATAGTCTTTCAGGCGCTGATGGTGCTTACTTTTGCCCTTCACATTATGTTTGTGAATTTCACCATCGGGACGACTTTTTTATCTTTGTACGGATATCTGAAGGGCGGAGAATTCTGGGGCCGCCTTTCTAAATCAATGGTTAAGGCAACAACAGCCAATATATCCATGGCAATGCTTTTGGGGGTTGCGCCTCTGCTTTTTGTTCAGGTGGTCTATGACCCTTTCTGGTATGTGTCCAACGCCCTCTCCGGCGTATGGGTTATAGGGTTCATCTTTATAATGATGACCGCGTATGGTTTAACCTATGTATTTTATCTTAAAAGGGATTCCCAGAGGGGAAAGGGCTTTGCTTTAACCGGCATTACAGCCTTTGGCCTTTTCTTCCTCGCAGGCATTATCATGCACGCCCTTAATTATCAGGCCCTTCAGCCTGATAAGTGGCTGGGCTGGTATATGAAGGGGAATGCCGTGAATACTTCAGGGACTTCTCTGCATGCCTTTCAGCTTCCGAGATTCCTGCATTTTATTATCCCGTCTTTTGCGATGACAGGGATTTTTCTGATGCTTTATGCATGGTATTTTCAAAAGAGGGAGGACATGGACAAGGGATACCTTGACCGGGTCGGCGTTATCGGCGCAAAGATGGCATTTCTCTTTACGGCGTTACAGGCGGTTATCGGCTTCTGGTGGCTTTTGAGTCTGCCCGGCGAGTTTAACTTTATCTCAAATCCGATATTCATGTCCGGGGCGGGACTCGGCATTGTACTGCTGGCATTGCTTTATAAGGCGCAAAACGCCCCCCTGAAATATGCAGTGCCGGCTGTAACCGGAGCTTTTTTGACCATTTTGGGGATGTCTTATGCCAGAGAGGCCTTAAGAATGAAGTATGCTGGCCGTTTTGGTTATTCAATCTTTGATTATAAATTGAACATTGACTGGGGAAGCACTGTTTTATTCCTCGGCACTTTTGTAATGGGATTGATAATAATTGCTTATCTCCTTTCAATTGCATACAAATCCGGCAGAACGGCAGGGCCGTACGATGCAACACCTTCAATGCATAAGTGGGGCAGGGCAAGCATAGTCCTGCTTTTGATGTGGATTGTTATTGTTGCAGGTTTGGGAATTATAATTTCAGTGAGAAATTATCTGTAAGATAACGAAAAGGAAGATGTTGAAAATACTTTTAGCTGCTTTGTGACATTATCGCTGATTTTCTACGCAAACTTTAGAAATTTCATATAGTGAACCTCCCCGCCGCAGAGACGGCGGGGTATCCTAAAGTCTTCCCTCTCTTGACGGGAGGGGATGAAGGGGAGGGTGAAAAAAACATCTTAATCACCCCCACCCTCGCCCTCCCCCGTCAAAGGGGAGGGAAGTATAAGGATACCCCACAGTCCCGAAGGCTTTCGGGATGGGGTATTGAAAATTTAATAACCATTATTTTATGGGTATAATTTTAACCTACCTTTTAGTTAGGTTAAGAAATACCCAATTTGTCATTCCTGCGAAAGCAGGAATCCAGTATTTTCAATCATTTTCTGGATTCCCGTCTTCACGGGAATGACATTTTCACGCAGGATTCATGTTACAATAACATTTAGTTTTTCTCTTGTGTTTTATGAATTAATATGAATTAAAAAGTAAAATCATGAAAAATATAAGCACCATCACATCAGTTACTACCTTCATTGCCATAGTAATTTCTTTTTTGGTTGCTATTATAATCCCAACAGGTTACTTGGTCCCTTCCCATGAAAATATTAAAGCACATCTTGAAGCAGATGCAGAGATGCTTGCAAGTATTATTTCAGATGAAATAGGCAGGAAACCAGACACATGGCCATATGTGCAAGAAAGGTTTAATGAACTGCTGTCACAACATCCAGAGCCGTATAACGATACATATAGAATCATTAACAATAATAACAAGGTTATAGCTGAGAGAGGTAACATTATATTAAAGTCGCCAGTGATGAGTAAGTCGCACAACCTGATTAAATCAGGCGTTGTAGTAGGAAAGGTTGAGGTTTTGAGATCTTTGCGTCCACTTTTAATAAATACTGGAATTGCTGTGCTGCTTGGTTTGTTTATTGGATCAGCTATTTTCTTTATGATGTATATTCTGCCCATTCGCACGGCAAGAGAATCAGAGAAGGCATTACAGAAAGCCCACAATGAATTAGAAGTAGAAGTAATAAAGCGGACCTCTGAACTAAAAGCGTCTAATGAGCAACTCCAAAGAGAAATTGTAGAACGCATACAGGCAGAGAAGATTTTGGCTGAACATACGTGGATATTAGATGCGTTTTTCAAAGATATAATTACTCCTTTAGTAGTTCTTGATAGAAATTTCAACTTTATCCGAGTCAACGAAGCATATGCCAAAGTCTGCCAGCGCGATATGTCGGAATTTTATGGACATAACCATTTTGAATTTTACCCATCTGCTGCCAAGGCAATATTTGAACGAGTGGTTGAAACAAAAGAGCCTTTCCATGCAATTGCAAGACCTTTTATCTTTCCCGATCATCCTGAATGGGGAATAACTTATTGGGACTGGATATTAACTCCTATTTTGGACAATGCAGGCGAAGTAGAATTTTTAATCTTTTCTCTTAATAATGTGACAGAACGCAAACAGGCAGAAGATGCGTTACAGGAATCTGAGAATAAATTTAAAAGCTTAGCAGAGGAATCACTTGTTGGCATCTACAGTATACAGGATGGAATATTTAAATATGTCAATCCAAAACTTGCTGAGATATTCGGCTATAGAGTTGAGGAATTGGTAGACAAAAAGGGACCAAAGGATCTAACTCTGCCGGAAGATTACCCAATTGTAGAAGAAAACCTTCGGAAACGGACATCCGGAGAAGTCAAATCCATTCAGTATAATTTCAGGGGGATGAAAAAAAATAAAGAGATTATCAACGTAGAGGTTTACGGCTCTCAATGCTTATATCAAGGACGACCAGCGATTTTAGGGACTTTATTGGACATCACCAATCGCAAACGTATTCAGGAAGAACTTAAACAGAGTTATGATACACAGAGCGTGATAAACGCAATTCTTTCTCTTTCACTGGGAAATATCTCTCTTGAAGATATACTGAAGAACGCACTTGACTTTATCCTGTCAGTCCCATGGCTGATTGTCCAATCAAAGGGCGGCATATTCCTTGTTGAAAATAGCTCCGGAGTTTTGGTAATGAAAGCTCAGGTCAAACTTGCCGAGCCGATACAAAAGGCATGTGCTCGGGTCCCATTTGGCAGATGCCTTTGTGGAAATGCGGCATTAACACAGGAGATACAATTTGCTGACCATATTGATGAACTTCATACAATCACATATGACGGAATTATTCCACATGGTCACTACTGTGTCCCTATAGTATACGCGGATAAGACACTCGGCGTGATTAATGTATATGTAAAAGAAGGACATACTTACAATCCAAAAGAGGTGACATTTCTTACCGCAATTGCACATACGCTTGCCGGTGTCATTGTGCGAAAGAGGGCAGAGGAGGCTGTCGGAAAAAAGACATTAGAACTACAGGTTCTACACAGCATTTCTACAACACTCGGTAAAACCCTTGACCTTCAGACAATCCTCAATGAGGCGCTTGAACAATTATTTCATTTTGACTTTTTAAAGATACAGGCAAAAGGAGGGATATTCCTTGTTGAGGAGAGGCAGCAGTGTCTGAGACTTGTAGCACACAAAGGGCTTTCTGAAGAATTTGTTAAACTTGAAAGCAGGATAGAATTTGGACAGTGTCTATGCGGTCTTGTAGCAGAGACTGGAGAACCGATAATATCCACAGACTGCTTTAAGGATGAAAGGCATACTACCCGGCCTTCCGGGATGGCCTTACATGGCCATTTTAATGTGCCTTTAAAATCAAAAGCTAAAATAGTAGGTGTGCTTTTTACATATCTCCCGCCTGATACGGTTATTGATGAATGGCAGAGACACCTTCTTGAAACGATCGGGAGTGAGATAGGGGTTACAATAGAGAATGTACTACTTTACGAGAATGTAAAAAATGAGGCAGAAACATCAAAGTCTCTCCTTCAAATAGTTGAGACATTGAATGTCAGTCTTAATGAGAAGGATCTTATAAAAAATATTTTAAATATTGTCCCAAAATATCTGAAATTTGAGAGAACGTCTTTCTTTTTGTATGACGAAGAACTAAAAGGTTTTGTATTCGTAGGAGGATATGGCCTAAGTCTTGTGGAAGAAGGAATCTTATTAACAAAAACTTTTAAAGAAACAGATATGCCTATAATTACCAAAGTTCTCAAAGGGCAGTACGTAATTGTTGAAAATGCCCGAGAAAGCGACCTTTTAAGCAAAGAATTAGTTGATACATTTAACATAGGCAGTGGTATATTAGCCCCGATCTCTTTCAGTGGGAAGGTAAGGGGTGGAATATTCTGCGACTATAAAAACGTTAAACCCATAGAGTCAAAAGACATAATGCTTTTAAAAGGACTTACAGACGGGATAGGGATAGCCCTTCAAAACAGCAAACTCTATAGGGAATCCATTGAGAGGATGATGGAATTGTCAAACAAGATTGAGACGATAAAGGCTATAAGTGAGATTGACAGGGAGATTCTCGCTTCACTTAATCGGGCTGATATTTTAAAAACAGCTACTGCATTGACGAGCAGGATAATACCCTGTGAGAGGGTGGCAGTCCTCCTGGAAGAAGGGGATATGTGTAAGGTGATTTCAGAGTGGGGTATGGGTGAATTCCAAGGTAAAGCCTATGACCCCCAAAATTCTTATTTTGAAAGAATCAAAATTAGACACAGCTCTTTATTTATTCCCAATCTATCTGAGGACAGAACTGAGTGTCAATACCACAAAGAACTGAATGCCCTCGGGATTAAATCGTCCATTATAATACCGCTTATCAGTAAGGGTGAAGTTATAGGTGCGCTTGATATCGGCTCTATATATTATGGGAGGCTGACCCCTTCTCATTTATCAGCAGCAGAACGTATTGCTTCACAGATAACTGTAGCGCTTGAGAATGCAAGGCTTTACAAAGACCTTGAACAACTGCTGATTAACACGATAACATCACTTGCATCTGCAATTGATGCTAAATCTCCATGGACTAAAGGTCATTCAGAGAGGGTTACGAAATTTGCTATTGAGATTGCAAAAGAGATGGGTTTAAAAAGCAAAGATATAGAACATATAAAGCTCTGCGGATTGTTACATGACATTGGAAAGATTGGAACTTATGATGTGCTTCTTAACAAAGAAGGTAAACTTACAGATGAGGAGTTTGAACTTATAAAGAGACATCCAGAGAAAGGCGCCGAGATACTCCAGCCTATAGAACAATTACAGGATGTTAGCCTCGGAGTTCACTTTCATCATGAAAGGTATGATGGGGAAGGCTATCCTGAAGGGCTCAAAGGCGAGGATATACCTTTATGTGCAAGGATACTTGCTGTTGCTGACTCATTTGACTCAATGACCGCAGACAGACCTTACAGACCATCTCCAGGAAAACAATATGCAATCACAGAGCTAAAACGCTGTGCAGGCACACAGTTTGACCCCAAGATAGTTGAGGCATTTCTCCATTGTTTAGAAAATAAAACTGCCGTGTAAAGTAACATCTGTATATCTATGTCTAAAATCATTTGACAAGGCATACACGGTTTGGTAGCATTTGAAAATCAGGAATAAAGCATTGCTTTGTCAGATGGTCTTGTTATAGTTAAGGGGGGGAACTATGTTAAAGGCAGTAGTTAATTGGGACCTTTGTGAGGGGTGCGGTTCGTGCGCGGATGTCTGCCCTGAAGTTTTTGAACTCAGGGATGACGGTAAGGCATATGTTTTAGTTGAGGACAAATGCGATACCTGCGACTGCCGCGAAGCCTCAGATATCTGTCCTGTGCAGGCAATCACAATAACAGAAGAATAGAAAAAATCTATTAAAGCGGGGGAGGCGGCAAAGAGGGGATAATAGAAAAAGGCGGATGAAGCGCTGTATCGGGCCAAACATGAAGGCAAAAACAGGGTTGAGATAAGCGATTAATGGATTATTCAATAAAAATATGCGGTGAGGCGGGGCAGGGCATCCAGACCATAGGCGATACGCTTGCAAAGGTATTTTCAAGAGCATGCCGGCATGTCTTTACGCATCAGGATTATGAGTCCCGTGTCAGGGGCGGACATAATTTTTTTCAGATAAGATTCTCTGATAAGCCCGTGGCGGCTTCAAGGAAGAAGATTGATATTCTGGTTGCATTTGATAAAGAAAGCCTCGTTCTGCATGAAAGAGAACTCTCAGAAAACGGACAGATTATTTATGATGCTTCTACAAATCCCCCCTCACCCCCCTTTGACAAAGGGGGGCGTGGGGGGATTTTAGATATTCCCTTTACAAAATTAGCAGTAGAGCACGGCGGAAATAAGCTGATGGCTAATACTGTTGCAATCGGCGCTGTGCTTGGCATGCTGGGGATGGAGCCGGATATTTTATTTGAGATTATAAGGGATACCTTTAAAAAGAAGGGCGAAGATATAATTAAGTCAAATATAAACGCTGTCATGGCAGGGCATGATTATGCCGTAAAACAATGTCTTAAATGCAATTTCTCAGCCGCGCCGTTATCAAAATCAAAGATGCTTATTTCTGGTATTGAAGCAATCGGTTTCGGTGCAGTTGCATCCGGATGTAAATTCTACTCGGCCTATCCCATGACGCCTTCAACCGGCATTATGAATTATCTTGCAGGAAAGGAAAAGGAATACGGAATCGTTGTTGAACAGGCAGAGGATGAGATTGCGGCTATTAATATGGCGCTCGGCGCTTCGTTTGCAGGAGTAAGGGCCATGACAGGGACCTCAGGCGGAGGATTTGCATTGATGGTTGAAGGGCTTTCCCTGGCCGGCATGACAGAGACGCCTGTTGTTATTGCATTAGGACAGCGTCCCGGACCTGCCACAGGTCTTCCGACAAGGACAGAGCAGGCTGACCTGCAGTTTGCACTTTACACTGCGCACGGGGAATTCCCCCGTGTAATCTTTGCGCCCGGCACGCCCGAACAGGCCTTTTACCTTACGAATAAGGCGTTTGATATCGCGGAGAAATACCAGATACCTGCATTCATTCTATTTGACCAGTATCTTGCCGACTCCCAATGGACGTTTGACGGTTTTGATTTAAACAGGATTAAATTTATGGATTACAAGCTGAGGGACGATTCGTTTAAAAATCTTTCTGAATACAAACGCTATGCCTTTACAGAAACAGGCGTATCGCCTTTAGGCCTTCCCGGAGATTCGGCGCACGTTGTTGTGACAGACAGCGATGAGCACGATGAAAAAGGGCATATTATTGAGGACGCCGAGACAAGGATAAAGATGGTGCAGAAAAGGCTATTTAATAAATTCGCGCTAATCAGGCAGGAAATGGAGCCGCCGGTTTTTTACGGCGATGATGAACCTGATATATTGATTGCAGGATGGGGTTCAACATACGGGGTTATGAAAGAAGTGGTGGATGCTTTTTTAGAAAATCCTCCCGTCCCCCCTTTGACAAAGGGGGGTGAGGGGGGATTTTCTATTAAAAAAATAGCCATGCTTCATTTCAGCGAAATATATCCCTTTCCATTATCGGTCTCTTGTCATTCCCGCGAAAACGGGAATCCAGGAGGTATAGATTCCTGCCTGCGCAGGAATGACAAAATAGGGGCAGAAAAATTTGATTACTTAAGCCTTCTGAACAATGCAAAACTTACTATTTGCATTGAAAACAATGCAACAGGGCAGTTTGCCCGCCTTATGAGGGCGGAGACAGGATATGAATTTAAAAATAAAATTAACAGATATGACGGAAGGCAGTTTTTGCTTGAAGAGTTGGTTGAAGAGATAAAAAAATGTGGGAAATAGTAGATAGAATCGGCAGGCTTTAATACTTTGACACTTTGATACTTGCAAAAAATAAACGGATAAAATTAGAAAAGGGAGCGTTTAGGGATAGAACATGCCGGATTTAAGTGACTATAAAGGACAAACACCTGCGTGGTGCATGGGCTGCGGCAATTTTGGGATTTTAAACGCATTTAAAAAAGCTGTGTCAGAGCTTGGCCTAGAGCCGCACAGGTTTACAATTGTTTCTGGAATCGGGCAGGCGGGAAAATTTCCGCATTATCTTAAATGTAATACCTTTAACGGGCTTCACGGCAGGACGCTTCCTGTTGCAACAGGGATAAGACTTGCCAACCATGACATGGTTGTAGCAGCGGTTGCAGGAGACGGCGACTGCTACGGCGAGGGCGGCAATCATTTCATTCATGCCATGAGAAGGAATATCAATGTGAAACTATTTGTCCATGACAATCAGATATACGGGCTTACAAAAGGGCAGGCGTCTCCGACAAGCATGGAAGGCATGGTAACGAAAAATCAGCCGTTTGGCGTGTTTTCCGAACAATTAAATCCGGTTGCTCTTGCAGTTGCCCTTGACTGCAGTTTTGCGGCAAGAGGGTTTGCAGGAGATATGGAGCATCTAAAAGGGCTTATAAAAGAGGCATTAAATCATAAAGGATTTACTTTAATTGATATACTGCAACCATGTGTAACTTTTAATAAAATTAACACATACGAATGGTATAGGCAAAGGGTCTATCACATAGAGCCTGAATATAACCCGGAAGACAGGGCAGGCGCTTTTAAAAAAGCCCTTGAATGGGGCGACCGCATACCGATAGGGATAATTTACAAAAACCACCGTCCTGTTTTAGAAGACAGGATTCCGGTAATTGCAGACAAACCGCTTGTAAGGCAGTTGTTTGATAGTTCAAAATTAAAAAACACGCTGGAGGAGTTTTATTAAAGATACTGACATAATCTATCCAAGTCCCACATCAAGAACCATCATCACGACAAAACCAAACATGGCGCCGAGGGTTGCAAAGTCCGTGTTGCCGTTTTTCTGCGACTCCGGGATTACCTCTTCAACCACGACAAATATCATTGCGCCTGCCGCAAAGCTCAGCGCATACGGCAGGATAGGCTGTGATACAATCACCGCAGCGGCTCCGATGACTCCTGCAATGGGTTCAACGACAGCGGACAGTTGTCCGTACCAGAAGCTTTTTGCACGCGACAGCCCCTCACGGCGCAGCGGCACGGAAACGGCAAGGCCTTCAGGAAAATTCTGAAGCCCGATGCCAACGGCAAGCGTTATCGCGCCGGCTATTGATGCGGAGGGAAACCCAGCGGCAGCTGCGCCGAAGGCAACGCCGACTGCAAGCCCCTCAGGTATGTTATGAAGAGTAATGGCAAGGACTAAAAGCGTGGTCCTTTGCCAGCTTGTCCTGATGCCTTCGGTTTGTCCTTGAGGCATATACAAATGGAGGTGAGGGAGTAATTTATCAATCGTCCATAAAAAAAGCCCGCCCGCGGAAAACCCTAACATCGGCGGAAACCATGCAGGGAGGTCTTTACCCTGAGACATTTCAATGGCCGGAGCAAGCAAAGACCAGTAGCTTGCGGCAATCATCACGCCTCCGGCAAAGCCGAGCATACCGTCAAGCATGCGCCTGCTTATGTCTTTTCCAATAAATACACACGCAGCGCCGAGGGCCGTAACTCCCCAAGTGAAGCATGTGGCAAGGAGCGCCTGAAGCACGGGATGAAAGTTTTCCATGAAAGTTAACATTTTCATATTATACACAAGAATCTTGTTGTCAGAAAGGACTTTTAGTGATAAAATTTTTTAATCAAATACTCAGCCTTTATTTTATTCAGGCATTTTTGGGTATAGGAATTCTCCTATGAATTTGAAATCAGGAGGTGAACGATGGTGAAAAACAGTTTTTTTGGGATAGTCTTTATTTGCGCTTTATTTATTGTCTGCTCTGGAAGTGTTTTTTCCCATGGGAAAAAAGCAAAAGCCCTTCCGCATTTTAAAGAAGGTGTGACAAAGGTGTCTGAGAATGAACTGTTCAGCATTGAGATAGTTCCAGACCCTGCACAGCCTAAAACAGGAAAGAACAAAGTTAAGGTCTATCTGCATGATGCAGAAGGAAGGGATCTTGAGGATGCAAAGGTTGAGCTTGAAGTTTGGAACAAGGATAAGGGCGAATTGTCAGCAGGGAAACCAAAGACAATAGAGATGGGACAGGGGGAATATATCATAAGAAATGTGATATATGACACACCGGGCAAGTATGAATTCAGGGTGAGGGTTACAAAAGATAATGACATTGACAGGGCAGTATTTGACGTGGAAGTAAAATAGACATATGATTTAGGTCAGAGGGGATTATGCTGTCTGATAATATGCTGTAAACAAGAAACGTAGTAAAGTGAAAGGAGGGGTTATGCCTTACACGGCAAAGGATTATACAAAACTTATCGGGACGGAGGGGTTCAGCGAGACGTTGCTTAAAAATCATTTCACGTTGTATCAGGGCTATGTAACCAACACAAATAAAGTTATGGATGCGCTTGAGCAGATGCTTAAAGAAGGTAAAACAGGCACGCCGGAGTTCGCCGAATTAAAGAGGCGTCTTGGCTGGGAATTTAACGGGATGAGGCTTCATGAATACTATTTTGAAAATCTTGGAGGCAAAGGCGGAATTAACAAACACGGCAGGCTTGCCGGGAAATTGACAGAGGGTTATGGAAGTTATGAGGCATGGGAAAAGGAATTTAAGGCAGTAGGCGCAATGCGCGGCATCGGATGGACTGTGCTTTATCAGGATACTTCAAATGAAAAACTTATTAACTTCTGGATAAACGAGCATGATATATCTCACCCGGCAGGCTGTAATCCTTTATTAATAATGGATGTATTTGAACATGCCTTTATGATTGATTACGGGTTAAAGAGGGCTGATTACATAGAGGTATTTTTTAAGAATATAAACTGGGATGCCGCAGAGGCACGGCTTCAATAAATATTATTGCAAAATTATCAATTAGCATTTCAAAATGCAAATTTTAAATGCTAAATTTGTCCCGACAATTCGGGAATGAATTTACAATGAATATTTTCTCTGTGTTCTCTGTGGTTAAATTTCTTAAGAAAAAGGGGGGAGGATAATGAATGCCATTGAGGTAGCGATAAAAATGGAAACTGATGCTATAAGGTTTTATGGCGAGGCGGCAGGCAGGATAAAAAACAATGTCGGCAGAAAGATGTTTTTGACTATTGCAAAAGATGAAGAAAGACATCTTGAAAATCTTTCCAGATTGTTGAAGGGTTCTCTGGACATGTCATATGAGGGCATCAGTCCGATAAAAAATGTTAAAACTGTTTTTAAATCAATGAGGGATGAGATGATGCAGAGGGTTGAGGCAACTACAGATGAACTGGAGGCTTTTAAGATAGCTATGCAGATGGAGAAGGAAGGAATTGAGTTTTATAAGAAGGCGCTTTCTGATTTGCAATCAAAAGAAGGGAAATCCCTGTTTGAAAGGCTTGTTAAAGAAGAGGAGGAACATTACAATATGTTTTCAAACACATATTCCTTCCTTTCTGACACAGGGAACTGGTTTATGTGGGATGAGCATGGCATTGTTGACGGCGGCACGCTGTGGGCTTGAATAGAGGCAGTATCAGAGTGTCAAAGTATCAAAGTATCGGTGATAAGAAGCAGAAGATAAGAAGCAGAAGGGGGTTAGAAGTAAATTTCATACTTTCTTTTTTAACAAAGGAGGGTGTCATGGAATTAATTCAGGGACTTAAAGAAAGACGTTCAATCAACTTTTTTGAGCTGGGCCAAGATGTGCCGGAAAGCAAACTTAAAGAACTAATTGAAATTGCAAACCTTGCGCCTTCTTCATTTAACCTCCAGCCGTGGAAGGCAATTATTGTAAAAAGCGCCGAGAGGAAAAAGGTTTTGAAAGGGTGTGCTTTTAATCAGCCGAAGGTTGCAGAGGCGTCAGCAGTATTGATAATGATTGCCGATCCCAATGCTGTTGAGGACCACATGGACAGGATGCTTGACAACTGGCAGAAACTCGGATATATGAAGCCGGAGATGAGAAACACTTATAAAGGCATGGCGCAGAATCTTTACGGTTCTGTTGACAGCCTGAAGAGAAAAATATTTGCCGTAAAAAACACCGCATTGTTTGCGATGAACCTGATGATTGCAGCAAGGGGGCTCGGACTTGAAACGCATCCGATGGACGGTTTTGATGAGGACTGCATAAAGAAAGAATTCAATATTCCGGGGGATAAGATAATTCCAATGCTTGTCGCTGTCGGATATCTGAAATCGGGGATAACACTTCTTCCAAGGGCATTCAGACGGGAAATTGATGAATTTGTGAGATTTGAGTGAGCGTAGAGTGAAAAAAACAAAAAAAACAACAAGCACAGCCGGTAAGACTTATCATCTGCGCGATGAACGCCCTCTTAAATCATCCGGCTTGCTGACTGAAACGAAAAAGACAGAGACAGTGCTGCGTGAAAGCGAAGAGCGCTACCGCCGGATTGTCTCGGCAGTTACGGATTATATTTTTACTGTTGATGTTGAAAGTGGACGCACGGTGCACACTGTGCATGGACCTGCCTGTGTAGCAGTGACAGGATATACTGCAGAGGAATTTGCCGCAGACCCGTATCTCTGGTTCCGCATGGTCTTTGATGAAGACAGGGAAGAGGTCAAAAGGCACGCAGAACGGATTCTTTCAGGAGATGACCCGGGCGCCATAGAGCACCGGCTCTGGCGCAAAGACGGAATGGTGCGATGGGTCAGAAATACTCCGGTGCTTCATCATGACCAGTCAGGTGCGCTAATCTCTTACGACGGTCTTATCAGCGATATTACTGCCCGGAGGGAGGCGGAGGAGGCGCTGCGTTATGAGCGGGACCGTGCCCAGGGCTATCTGGATACGGTTGAAGCCATTATTGTTGCGCTGGATTATAATGGGCGAATAACTTTAATCAATCGAAAAGGCTGCCGGCTTTTCGGCTATAGCGAAGATGAACTCATTGGTCAAGATTGGTTTTCTGTATGCTTGCCGCAACCGGATGGGATGGAAAACGTATATCCTGTTTTTTTAAAGATTATAGCAGGTGACATAGAGGCGGTGGAATATTTTGAGAATCCCATTATCACCCGGAGCGGCGAGTTGCGGCAGATGGCATGGCACAATACACCGTTGCGTGATAGTCGGGGACGAATTACTGGTACCCTGAGCGCCGGTAACGACATCACCGAGCACAAGAAGGCGGAGAAGACCTTGGTGGAGAGAAGAAAGCTGCTTGAGTTGAATGCTGACATAGGCGCGATATGGACCCAGGAAGAATCGCTTAGGGTAGCTCTGCAGGAAAGTGCCGAAGCCATAGTACATCACTTTGATGCGGCGTTTGCACGCATCTGGACTTTTAATCAGAAAGAGAATGTCTTAGAACTGCAAGCCAGCGCAGGTATGTATACCCACATCAACGGGGCGCACGGGCGTGTGCCTGTCGGGATGTTTAAGATAGGACTTATTGCTGAAGAACGCAAGCCTCACCTGACAAATGCTGTTATCGGAGATCCCCGCATTGGGGATCAGGAATGGGCAAAGCGGGAAGGGATGGTGTCGTTCGCCGGTTTTCCTCTTATTGATAAAGGACGGCTATTGGGTATTATTGCCATGTTTGCCCGCCACCCCCTCACTGAATTTATTTTCAACGCACTGGAGTTAATTGCAGACAGAATATCCATGGGAATTGACCGGAAGCTGACGGAGGAGGCGCTAAAAGAGTCGGAGGCTGAACTCAGAAAGGCAAAAGATGAACTTCAGCAGTGGAATCTTGAACTGGGGAAGAGGGTCCAGGAGAAAACTGAAGAGCTGCAGAAATCACAGGCAATGCTTTTTCAGGCTGAAAAGCTGTCTGCAATGGGGCGGCTTGCCGGAGGGCTGGCGCATGAGCTTAACACACCGCTTGCAGGACTGCTTCCCATGCTTGAAAAGTACAGGGAGAAAGCCGCAGGAGATGCTGAGGCGCATAAGGAGATAGATCTTATGTTTAATGCCTGTAGGCACATGACTGAGATAGTGAAGGATTTCAGTGCATTTTCCAGAAAGTCTCAGGATGAAATCTATATAATTAACCTGAACGAAATTATTGAAGCCACATTAAGCTTCAGCATAAAACAACTTTTGAAGGTGGGCATCAGGGTAAGCACGTATTACACGGAAGATCTTCCGAATGTCGCAGGAAAAACCACTGAACTTCAGCAGGTAATTTTAAATATGATAACAAACGCAAGAGATGCCATGCCGGACGGAGGCGAGCTGACAATAAAAACAGGATATTCAGAAGATAAAAATAATGTTATAATGGAATTTATTGACAACGGAATAGGCATTGAACAGGAAAACCTTACAAAGATTTTTGACCCGTTTTTTACTACAAAAAAGATGGGACGGGGAGTTGGGCTCGGGCTGTCGGTTTCATACGGCATTATAAAAAACCATAACGGTGAAATTATAGTTGAAAGCGAGCCGGGGAAAGGAAGCAAGTTTAAAATCTTTCTGCCCGTGCATAACATGAAAGGATAAAACTTTAATGGCAAAATTATTATTAGTTGATGATGATGAGCTGGTCCTCAATGCCTGGAAGTACCCCCTTGAGTCCGAAGGGCATGAGGTAAGGACTGCATTAAGCGGAGCAAAGGCTTTGGAAATATTAAGCAAAGAAAAGCCCGATATTATATTTACGGATCTTGTAATGCCGGAAATGAACGGGGTTGAGCTGTGCAGTAAGGCAAAGGCGATGTATCCCGGCGTGGAAGTGGTGCTGATCTCAGGGCATCCGGGTGAGATTGAGAAGCTTCAGATGGCTTTTCTGAACGCCGGAGGCAAAGATTTGTTTTTGAGGAAGCCGCTTTTACAGCAGGAAATTATAGATGCCGTTAAAACAATTATGCAGGGAAGGGGATAAGGGTATCATCAGCTTTCAAGCGCACTTAGATCCCACTGTATTAGCGCAGTTCTTATTCCGCTTATGTCTGTTTTATCCGTGATAGCCTTAAGTATCTTTGCCCTGTCTTTTGCGTCGCCGTATAAGATTGCGCCGATAATGCGATTGTCTTTAAAAACTAATTTTTTGTAAATGAAATTTTTACTGTCTTTTACCGTGACTGACTCGCATTTGCAGTCAGCATCAATAGCTCCTGCCGACACTAAATCAATCCCTGCAATCTTCAGGGTGTTGGACATTATAGTGCCGGTGTAAACGGCATCTCTGCCTGCCATATTTATGCCTGCGGTTTCACCCTGTTTTTCCGCCGCAGGCCAGATGCCGTAGAAAACGCCTCTATGCTGTATCAAATCGCCTGCCGCATAAATATCAGCTGATTCTGTCTGCATCCTGTCATTTACCATTAAGCCTTTTTCTATTTTTAAACCAAGTTTTTGAGCCTGCGCTGCATTGGGTCTTATGCCGGCTGATACAATTATCATGTCGCACTCAATACGCCTGCCGTCTTCAAGCATAAGCGCCTCTGTTTTATTACCTCCAAGTATCTCTTTGGATTTTGCGCCGAGATAAAAAGTAAATCCCATTTTCTCCATCTGTGCCTGAAATATCTCAGCCCCCTGAGAGTCCATCTGCCTCGGAAGAAGGCGTGATGAAGACTCAACGACTGTAATGGAATTGCCTATCTTCCTCAGAGCATTCCCTGCCTCAAGCCCGAGCACGCCGCCTCCGATAAGAAGGGTGCGTTTGGCATTTTTTGCATATTCTTTGATTGCAATGGCGTCCTTTAAAGTCCTGAGTGTGAAAACGCCTTTTTTGTCAGAGCCGGGAACCGGCGGCAGAAATGAAGAGGCTCCGGTTGCAATAAGAAGCCGGTCATATTTTAACCTGTCGCCTGAAGCGGTGAAGACTTCTTTTTTCTGATTGTCTATATCTGTTGCCTGTGAATTCAGGATAAGAATTATATTATTTTTCCTGTACCAGTCATCCTGTTTTAGCACAAGCGATTTTTCATCCGCACCGCCTGCAAGAAAATCTATGAGACGTATGCGGCTGTAAAACGGGTATGCCTCATCAGTGATGACTGTTATATTGCCTTCGCTGTCTATCTTCCTTATACTGACGGCAGCGGTTATGCCGGCAACTCCATTACCGATAATGACATAGTTCATTCATCCCTCAAATAAATGGATAGCGAGCGTATTCCCCGTGGTCTTGCCACGGGGTTAAGCGAGCGAATATGATATAGAAATTCCTTACATTAGATTCCCTGTGGTCTTGCCACAGGGTCTCCACTAATCCCTCCCCCTTGACGGGGGAGGGCGAGGGTGGGGGTGCTTTCAGTTTTTTTTTCACCCTCCCCTTCATCCCCTCCCGTCAAGGGAGGGGAGATTTATTTAACATGAATTAATGTGTTTGTATTAATATTCCTCGCACTTTACCATATAATAATTTGCCTCATGATCGCAGGCAGGGCATTTTTCAGGCGGCTCCTTGCCTTCATGCGTATATCCGCATTTTCGGCAGACCCATGTGACATTTTTATCTTTCTTAAAAACAGTCTTGCCCTCAACCTCCTTCAGCAATTTTCTGTACCTTCCCTCATGATGCACTTCAGCCTTTGATATGGACCTTAACCGTTTTGCAATTTCCGGCAAGCCTTCTTTTTCTGCAGTATCCGCAAACTCTGGATACATTTTTGTATTCTCATAATTTTCGCCTGCAATTGCAGCCTTCAAGTTTTCAATGGTATTGCCGAGTGTTATCGGAACTGCAGCTTCAACCACTATCTCATCAAGTTGCTCTCCGTTTTTCTGCTGTAATTCATTAATCAGTTTGAACAGCCATTTGGCGTGTTCCCTTTCATTGTCAGCCGTGATAAGAAACAACTCGGAAATCTGGTCCAATCCTTCTTTAAAAGCAGTCTTTGAATAAAACGTATAGCGGTTCCTCGCCATGCTTTCTCCGATAAATGCCTGTGTCAGGTTTTTAATTGTCTGTTGCATTTAGACCTCCCTTTTGTTAATTAATAGTTATTCACTGTTCACTGGTTCTTAAGTTTTTCTATCGCTTCTTTTGCAATCCCTCCGACAGTTATTTCCTTCTGGATCATCCAAAGAAGCCTGCCTATCAGATTTCTGACAATCTCAGGATTTGTCTTTGACAAACGGCCTGTTATTATGCCGACAGCCTCTATAGCCCTCCACGAGATAATGCTTTGCTTATCATAAGTCATGGAAACAAGCAGGCGCAGGACGCCTCTTTCCTGCACGGCTAATCCGGTTAATTCATTAAACTTTTTGTCTTGTAACAGATCCCGTATTTGTTTCTTTTGTATTAGAATTTACCACACCTTCACAAAGGCCTCTTTAGGGGCATTGCATACAGGGCACTTCCAGTCTGCAGGAAGCTGCTCAAACGGAGTGCCTTCTTCAGCTTCGTGATACTCATAGCCGCATACAGAACACTTCCACATTGTCTATTAACCTCCTTTATCTGAAACTGCAATTAACTAAAATTATAAATTAACAACTTCACCACAGAGTACACAGAGAAAAACTAAATTAAAAAATGATGAATGTCTTGGTTATTACTAATGAAATCGTAAGTAAAGCGACATTCCCGGCTATTCTGTCATTCCGGCTTGTCCGGAATCTTTCTTTGTCTTCAGAAGGATTCCCGACGCGCTCCGCTTGCGGGAATGACAAACTAAGAAGCTTTACTTAGGACTCCTTGTTTAGTTAAAACTTCCGATGATATTCTTTAACTTTTTTTGCGAATTCCCGGCCGAACTCATAACATCTTTTTTCGTCTTCAGATGACGCCTTGTAGAGAACCTGTATGCCGGGCTCAAAGATTTCAAGTCCCATTTTCCTGAATTCATCATAAGCGCCTTTTACCGCGCCGCCGCCCCAGCCGTAACTGCCGAATGCGCCTGCAATGCGGTTTGCGGGCCTGAGCCCACTGAGGTGCGATAAGAACTCCGCCACAGAGGGAAACAGAATATTATTAATAGTCGGAGAGCCGATAAGACATCCCCTTGCTTTCCAAAATTCCTTGATGGCTGTGCTCATCGGCGCTGCTCTTAATTTAATTACCTTGCACTCAATTCCCTCATCTTTGATACCCTGCATTATCGGGAGCGTCATCTGCTCGGTGCTGTGCCACATTGTATCATAAATAATTACAACACTCAGGTCTGTTTTCCCGTTTGCCATGTCAAGATACATATTGATTATCTTTGCAGGGTCTTTCCTCCAGATTATTCCGTGGTCAGGCGCAATCATGTCTATCTCTAAGCCGAGTTTCTGAATTTCGGCCATCTTGGATTTAATCAACTTTCCAAAAGGCATGAGGATGTTTGCATAGTAGTCTTTTACTGCATCATCAAGTTCAGCCGCTGAAAAGCACGAAAGAAACTCATCGTCAAATCTGTCTGCCGAAGCAAAATGCTGTCCGAATGCATCCTGAGATATCAGGAGCTGCGCCTCTTTGACATAGGTCATCATGGAGTCAGGCCAGTGGAGCATCGGCGTTTCAATGAACATTAAATTATATCTGCCCGTATTTAATGTATCGCCTGTTTTAACAATCCTGAATTTCCATGCTGATGTATCAAAAAGCCTGTCAAGCCCTTTCTTTCCCTTATCTGTGATGTAAATGGTTGCATCAGGGGTCAGCGCCATAATTTTATCAATGCTGCTTACGTGGTCGGGTTCTATGTGGTTTATGATTACGTTTTTTATCTTTGAAGGCTCTACGACGTGCTTAATATTGTCAATGGCTGTGCCGGCAAAATCATATTTGACAGTATCAAGCAGGGTGACCTGTTCATCCAGGATGAGATAATTATTATAAGTAGTTCCATTCTGGGTAATATATCCGTGAAAATCCCTGATGCCCCAGTCAATAGCGCCTACCCAGTAGATGTTTGATTTAATTTCTACAGCATTCATAGGGAATTTTTGTTTCTTCCGGGATTCCTGTGGGCACATATTCTATATTTGTCATTCCGGCTTGTCCGGAATCTTTCCTGTGATGTCTTCATATAAAAATGTATACAACGAAACACTTGTCCTTCATGCAGTTATTATATCAAAAAGATTCCGGACAAGCCGGAATGACATCCACATAAAAGCCGGAAGAAACTGTTTTTCTAACCGCCTTTCTTAATTGTTTAGTATATTACATCATCAAATCTCCAAAATTACAATGATTTTTATCATATGCAGTATTTTTGTTATAATAATTTTCATGGAAAAGTGCAGGGTGCATTTGCGCATCAGGGGTTTTGTTCAGGGCGTGTTTTTCAGGGCCAGCACAAGGGATATGGCACGCGGGCTTGGGCTGACCGGATGGGTAAGAAATATGCCTGACGGTAGTGTTGAGGTTGTTTTGGAAGGTATGGAGGATATGCTTAAGACTGCGGTTGCGTGGTGCCATAAGGGGCCTCCGGGCGCGCGCGTAAGTAATATTGATGAAAAATGGCTTGGATATACCGGGGAGTTCTCAGGTTTTGAAGTAAAATACGGGTTTGGTTAACCTTATGTTTATTATTATTTACTTTTAGTTATATCAATTGTTTCAAGTTATACTTTAAGTAGCCGTAAACCGTAATTAACTACTGATTAAACACTTTTTAACCACAGAGGGCACAGAGTTTTTTTCATTGCAAAATTATCAATTATCATTTCAAAATGCAAATTTTCAATGCTAACTTTGCAATGATAAATTTACAATGAATATTTCTCCTTTTCGCAGCGCATTGACATTACCTGCCGTTCAATTAATAATATCCCATGTCTTTATACGAAAAAATACAGATGGATGCAGGAGCAAGGCTTAATAATATTGATAAGGAATTTGCCTTTCTCATGTCAAAATTTGAAGGCCCTGATATATTTGAACTCTTTTCTCTGTCAAGCAGGGCCAGGGTAAAATTAAGCGGGAATAAGGTTGATTTATGTTCCATTGTCAATGCCAAATCAGGCGCATGCCCTGAAGACTGTTCCTTCTGCGCCCAGTCTGCGCACAGCAAGGCTGATATAAAAGTTTATCCTTTACTAAACAAGGGGAAAATCATGGAAGCTGCGGCTTCTACAAGAGAAAACGGCGTAAAGCGTTTTTGTGTTGTTACCAGCGGCAAAAAAACATCAGAGCATGAGATTGAAGAAATCTGCGGGCTTATCTCCGGCATCAGGGATATGGGGCTATTACCATGCGCAACTTTAGGCTTGCTTGATTATGCCGGGCTTAAGAAATTAAAAGACGCAGGACTGCACAGATACCATCATAACCTTGAAACGTCAGAGGCCTTTTTTAGCGAAATCTGCACTACGCATACTTATACAGAAAAGCTGAATACCATTAAGGCGGCACAATCGCTCGGACTGTCGGTCTGCAGCGGAGGCCTCTTCGGGCTCGGCGAATTATGGGAAGACCGCATTGACATGGCATTTGCATTAAAGGAACTAATGGTTGACTCTGTCCCTGTTAATTTTTTTACGCCGGTGCGCGGCACGCCGCTGTGGGACCAAGGACTGTTGTCTCCGATGGAAGCCCTTAAGATAATAGCAATATACAGGCTTATCCTTCCTGAGTGTGAAATCAGGGTATGCGGAGGCAGGAATGCAACGCTTAGGGATCTGCATCCGTATATTTTTTCTGCAGGAGCCAACGGCCTGCTTGTAGGAAATTATCTTACAACTCCGGGCAGGAACCCTCAGGACGACCTTCAAATGCTTAGGGATATGGGGCTTGAATTATGAAGAAATTTTACAGCGTAAGAATGCGCGCTTCAAAAGACGGAATGCACATCTCGGGCGCAGAGGGAATCTACGATAAAAACAATGTCAGCAATATAGTTCAGAAATATACCGGAAGGGCGCTGTCCCATGAAAAGGGCAGATCCGATGAGATATCCCTTACCATTGAGGAGCTGAAGGAAAGACCCCTGAAAATATCAACACTGCCTATTTGCACCTTAAACACCAGGAACCCCGAGTCTGTAAAAAAAGCATCCATAAAAATATTGCGTTCCATAGGTATTACTGAAAGGGCGGTTGAAGAGGCTTTTAAGTCTCTCAGCCTCGGCATCACAATGAGGGGGGCAATGCTCATGGACATAGCGGGCGTAAGGCTTGAGCCTGATCTTCTTCGGGGTGTGAGGGTCACGCGGATGGGGATAACGGAAAATGCAGATTCAATCCTGTCCAAAAAATTGAGCAAGCTGGATATTAACAATAATACAGTTAAAGAAGCGCTGATCCTGGCAAGCAAGGTAAACCGCCATCCGATGATTTTGGGTGAACTCTGTATCTCAGACGACCCTGACTATACAACAGGATATATTGCCGGCCGGGCCTTTGGCTATATAAGACTGCCGCATATTAAAAAGCGCGGGCTCCATTATGGCGGAAGGGCTTTTTTTATCACAGGCGGCGAATTAAAAGGTTTGATTGAATACCTTCAGCAAACCCCTGTCATAATTAGCAGGATTAATCACTGCAGGGGCAGAGTAGACACAGAGGAAATACTCCGGAAGAAAAAATGAATTATCAGCCTCTTGATGTCCGGCTTATTGCCAACCCTATAGCAGGCAGAGGATCTCTCAGGTCAATAAAAAGGGCAGTGGAACTGCTTAAAGATAAAGTATCACTTTCAGCATTTATTACTCAAAAAAAAGGCGATGCGGAAGCGTATGCGAAAGAAATCTCACATCTCAAATCTCAAATTTCAAATCTGTTAGTTATCGTTGCAGGAGGCGACGGGACGATTAATGAAGTGATTAATGGTCTGCTTGCATCAGGCATCTCTGATGTCATGCCTCCTGTTGCACTGCTTCCGCTTGGCACGACCAATGTTTTAGCAAAGGAGCTCGGCATACCTGAGGACATTGAACAGTCGCTTCAATTAGCATTAGCAGGCTTTCCAAAAAGAATATCGCTCGGCAGGATAGTTATTACCCGTGATTCTTTGCCTGTCACCCGTTACTTCTGTTTAATGGCAGGCATAGGCTTTGACGGCGCGGCAGTTCATGGCGTCAGAGACAGCATAAAAAAAATATCAGGGAAGGGCGCATATATTCTCTCCGGAATCAGTCAGTTGGCAAAATACAGCCCTTCCCTGATTAAAGTAAATACATCTAACGGCCTGCTTACAGGTTATACGGCAGTTGTGGGAAAGGCAAGGGGTTACGGTGGATATTTCACTGTGACCCCTAAGGCATCAATTACTGAGCCGAATCTTGACCTTTGTCTCTTCGGAGGGAAGACAAGAAGAGACCTGATAAGGTTTGTTAACGGGGTTGTCAGTAAGAATCATCTGAATTTTAATGATGTTTTTTACGGCAAGTTTACGGAATTGGAGATTGTCTCCGATAGAGAGGTACATGTCCAGACAGACGGCGATTATTTCGGGACGCTGCCGCTGAAAATTGATGTGGTCAAAGATGCGCTCAGCCTTGTCTGGTAATAGTATCCCAGTTCTCTTGACAACTTCTGCGGTAAAGATTAATCTTTATGCGTAAATTGATAGTGAGCGTATTCCCCGTGGTTTTGCTACGGGGTCAAGCGAGCGAATATAAAAAATTATTTACATTAGATTCCCTGTGGTTTTGCCACAGGGAAGATTAATCGCAGCAGGCAATGGTTGATTTTAAAAACCTATAAGAGGTATCAGTGAGAAAAGCGCCGGCAATGGTTTTATTATTTTTACTATTGATGCTGTTTTTCTTTGCGTATAAAGAAGTCATTGCAAAAGTTGACCATAGTATTTATAAATTACCACAGGAATGTCTTAACTGCCATCCAAGGTCAGTTCCCACGCATAAGCTTGCGGCGCCTGAACATATGAGAGAGAATCTGCCGCTTGATTCCAACGGCAGGATGGACTGCATGACATGCCATATCTGCAAAGATGAAGTGTGTATCCTGAGGAAAAACACGCGTGAATTATGCACGGCCTGTCATGACTGCACTCAGGGAATGGCGTGCATGATAGGCGTTGTTCACATGGGGAGTTCTTCTAAAATTGAAGCTCTTGTGCAAAACTGTCTTGCCTGTCATGACGGTGTTATGGGAAATCGTAATGTGAGCGTGCCAGGAGATCATGCAGTTGATATATTTTATATACAGAGCAAAAATTTTAAAACCTTAATAGACAAGCGTGTGATATTTGTTGACGGAAAAGTAACCTGCATCTCCTGCCATAACCCTTATTCCAGCGAAAAAGCAAGGCTTGCCAAATCAAATGCCGGAAGCGGCCTGTGCCTCACCTGCCACAGGTAATAATGACCGCAGTTCTCTTGACAAGGATACTGAAATTTCTTTAATATCATCTGATATTGTGTCTTGTCATTCCTGCGGAGGCAGGAATCCAGAAGAACAGACTGGATTCCGTGTCAAGCACGGAATGACAACATGGTGGACATTTCTTATGCAGTATTTAATAATAACTCTTAACTTTTAACCCATAACTGTTTTTAAGCAGGCGCGTAGCTCAGTGGGAGAGCGCTTCCTTGACACGGAAGAGGTCAGGGGTTCGATACCCCTCGTGCCTACCATATTTGTGTGAAGAGGCAGGTCCAATTCTGAAAATATCTCAGCTTCTCTTTGCCTGCATTTTAATAACAAGCCATGCAACAAGATAAAACGCCTGCCTGTAAAGGTGAAATATAAAATTCTGACAGCCCCTTGTATGTCTTTTACCCTCAATTCCCTGATTTTGCCCCTTATCTGTTTTGTGTGAGGTTCATTAAGTAAAACTCCGCGCTCTGCCAAAAACTCAATTAAACGCATCACCTTAACCTTAGCAGGTAATGACAGGGAATTTAAAAACTCTTTTACTGGTTCTGCGCCCTTTGTATCTTTGTAATAATCAATAATCCAGCTCAATATATAAGAATAACATAAAAGTTATAAGATCAGTCAATAATAAAAACCCTGCCTGCCGGTAAGGACAGACAGGGTTAATCATTGTGTCGGCTCCGTTCTTGTTTTTTTCACTGTGCTAATTTTGTGCTAATTGCCATCTGAAAGTCTGGTAAAAGCAGGTAAACTAATTTTTTTAAAATTAATATTTGAAATAACTTAGTAAAAGCTGGTAAATTATGAAGTGCATTGACACGGAAGAGGTCATCCCGACACTTCGGGATCGTGCCTATTATTTTTACCATTAAAAATTATGGCTAAGCAAAATTGCTGGGAATTTCTGAAATGCGGCAGGGAGCCGGGCGGTAAAAACACCGATATATACGGTGTATGCCCTGCGGCGACATTTACTGATGCGGACGGTTTCTGCGGCGGAAAAAACGGCGGCAGGGCGTGCGTATATATTACAGGCACCTTCTGCCCGGAGCTTCTTACAAAAACGCACAGGGAAAAATTCAAGAATTGCGAAGTTTGTGATTTTTATAAATTGCTGCGTAAAGAACACGAAGGAGAGATGTCGGTCCTTAGATTTGACGATTATATCAGGAAGAAACGGAAATGACTTTATAAAAACACCCGCGATGACGGTATACTGCGGTGTTACTGCTGGTGCCGCAGGATTTCTATTATGTAGTCGTAAATATTCTTAAAAAAGTCAAAAGATATGCTGTCTGAAACCTTTTCTATTTGACCGCCTACGATATATCCGCTGTTATCTTTTGTGCAGTGTCTGATAATTACATTAAAAGAAACTTCTTTGCTGATTATATGCGACGTAACAAGTATACATTCCTTTATAGAGTTAATTTCTAACGGAAAGAGCGACTTAAATCGCAGTCCGCTCCGGCTGAAGTTTAAGAGAGTTACCGGGTTATAGACGCCGAAAGTGTTTATTTTGAGCGCTAAGTATTGCCGGTAAATTTCAGGCAGGGGAAATCTCATTTCCGTCCGCTTTTCTGTTTCACGGTTTAACTCGGATGCTGAAATGAGCGTTTTCAGGTCATTGGCGATCTGCAGGAATTTAATCCAGTCAATTAACTCCTGCGTTTCTTTTAAGGCTAAGTCAAGGCGTTCAACGATGTCTTCCTTAAGGTTTTCCTTAAGCGCTATTTCAACAACTGACGAAATACCGAATACCTTGTTTATGACCATGTCGGCGATGCACGCAATCTGCTTTTTGTTGTTGATAAAACAATCGCCGACATCAGCTCCGCATATCTGCCTGCACCGTTGGTTCATGCCTATATAATATCAGAAAGTATTGAAAAATTAAAAAACTCTGGAATATTAGGGGGTTGTTCTGGTATACTTTCATGGGAATAAAGTTATAAGTTAAAAATTAAAAGTTAAAAATTAAGGTTAAGAATGGGGGTTTTTGAATCATAGAAAAATTGGAAAAAGACAACGAAACGCTTGAGGTTTACCGCCACAGCACATCCCACATAATGGCTCATGCCGTAAAGGAAATTTATCCTGATGCAAAACTCGCTATAGGACCTTCTACGTCTGAGGGCTTTTATTATGATTTTGACTGTCGGACGCCGATTGCTGAAGAAGACCTGAAAAAAATTGAAGAAAAAATGCTGGAAATTATTAAGGCCAACAGGCCTTTTTTGCGGAAAGATATTTCAAGGGCTGAGGCAGTTGAACTTTTTAAAGAACTCGGCGAACCTTATAAGATTGAACTTCTTGAGGAAATACAGGATGAAACTGTTTCCGTGTACGAAGAAGGAGGTTTCACAGACCTCTGCCGCGGACCTCACTTAAAGTCAACAAAAGAGGTTAAGGCTTTTAAGCTCCTCTCTGTTGCCGGAGCCTACTGGCGCGGGGACGAGAAGAATAAAATGCTTCAGAGGATTTACGGCACGGCATTTTTTGACAAGGATGCGCTGAAAAAATATCTTGATTTTCTTGAAGAGGTAAAAAGAAGAGACCACAGGAGGCTCGGAAAAGAACTGGACCTCTTCAGCATTAACGACGACATAGGCGCAGGGCTCGTGCTCTGGCACCCGAAGGGAGCCGCAATCAGGAAAATTATTGAAAATTTTTGGACTGATGAGCACCAGAAAGCAGGTTATAAAATCCTGTACACGCCTCATATGGCAAAACTGGACCTGTGGAGAAAGACCGGTCATCTGGATTTTTATTCTGAAAACATGTATTCGCCGATGGAGATTGAAGGGCAGGAGTATGAGATAAAGCCGATGAATTGCCCTTTTCACATTTCAATTTACAAAAGCCGCCTGAGAAGTTACAGGGACCTTCCCATACGTTTTGCAGAGCTTGGAACGGTATACAGATATGAGCGCTCAGGCGTGCTTCACGGGCTCCTGAGGGTGAGGGGGTTTACGCAGGACGATGCGCATATATTCTGCAGTGAAGACCAGATTGAGGATGAGGTGCTCCGGGTATTGGATTTCACAATTTTTATCCTGAAGACGTTCGGCTTCAATGAATATGATATTTATCTTTCAACTCGGCCTGAAAAATATGTCGGCTCTCTGGAAATTTGGGAAACGGCTACAAATGCGCTTAAAAACGCCCTTCAGCACAAAGGGCTTCAATACAGTGTGGACCCGGGAGAAGGGGTTTTTTACGGGCCTAAGATTGATATAAAGGTTAAAGACTGCCTCGGCAGGCCGTGGCAATGCAGTACAATACAGGTGGATTTTAATATTCCTGAAAGACTTGATGTGACTTACAGGGGTGCGGATAATAAGGATTACAGGCCGATAATGGTGCACAGGGCGCTTATGGGCTCCCTTGAAAGATTTTTTGGCATACTGATTGAGCACCATGCAGGGATGTTTCCGCTGTGGCTTGCTCCGGTTCAACTTTGCGTACTGAGCATCTCCGAGCGGCAGGCTGAATATGCAAAAAGCGTTGCCGAATTATTTCAGAAAGACGGCTTCAGGGTTGAATTAAATACGGAAAATGAAAAGATTGGCTATAAGATACGGGAGGCGACTCTTTCAAAAATTCCGTATTTATGTATAATAGGAGATAAGGAAATGGCAGGCGGAACGGTAAATGCCAGAAAAAGAAATGGGGAAAATTTAGGTGAAATGCCCCTTGAAAAACTAAAATCAATCCTTAGGGATGAGACAACAGACAGGAGGTAATTTATAAAAGGACTAAGAGTAAACGAAGGAATCAGGGCCAGAGAAGTCAGGGTTATAGGACACGATGGCGCGCAGTTGGGAATTCTGCCGATAAGAGAGGCGTTAAATATTGCCGCTGAGCATGACCTGGACCTGATTGAGGTGGCTCCCGGGGCAACTCCTCCGGTGTGCAAGATAATGGATTACGGCAAGTACCGTTATCAGATGAGCAAGAAAAACACAACCAAGCACAAGATAATCGTGGTTAAGGAAGTAAAGATGAGGCCGCAGATTAATGAACACGACCTTGATTTAAAGATAAAAAATATAAAGCGTTTTATAGAAGAAGGCAACAAGGCAAAGGTAACAATCTTCTTCAGGGGCAGGGAAATTGTACATGCCTCGTTATCAAAAAAATTTTTTGATAAAATTATTCAGGAGATTTCCGGGACGGCTAATATTGAGCAAAAAGCCAGATTAGAAGGCAACCACATGACAATGGTGCTTTCGCCTAAAGCAGGTTAAGTATAGTTAATTAGATCAATTCAGGGGGAAAACAGAATGCCAAAATTAAAAACACACAAAGGCGCGGCAAAGAGATTCAAGCTGACCAAGAAAGGCAAGATAAAGCGGGGTAAAGCATTCAGAAGCCACCTCCTTACAGGCAAGCCTTCAAAGAGAACAAAGCAGCTAAGAAAAAGGGGGTTGATTGATAAAGCCGATTGTGGTAACATTAAAAGATTGTTGCCATACGGATAAATAATAAATACAGAGCCCAGATATTTTACAAATTAGGGAGTTAGTCTGAAATCTGAGTTCTTAGTTCTGTGTTCTGAATTTTATGGAGGATAGATGCCAAGGGCAAAGGGTGGTTTTAAGACAAGAAGAAGAAGGAAAAAAATACTTAAGCTGGCAACGGGTTATTACGGCGCCAAAAGCCGTCTTTACAGAATTGCAACGGAAGCGGTTGACAGGGCGCTTCAGTATGCCTACAAAGACAGAAGGGCAAAAAAGAGAGATTTCCGTTCATTATGGATTATAAGGATTAATGCCGCTGTCAGGGCGCTTGGCATGACATACAGCCAGTTTATGAAGGGTATGTCAAAGGCAGGCATAAAGCTTAACAGAAAAACACTCGCAGACATAGCCTTAACTGACCCGAAGGCCTTCAGCGAGCTTTGTGAAACCATAAAAAGTAAATAGTATCAGTCTACGACTCGCCTACGGCTCGTAGAGTAGAGTGATTAGTGAGAGCATCTGCTGAACACTGACAACTGATTACTGACACTGGCGCATGATTGAAGACATTCTCTCCATAAAAGACCTCGTTAGAGAAGAAGTAAATAAAGCAAAAGACTCAAAGACCATTCAGGCTGTCAGGGTAAAATTTTTAGGGAAAAAAGGAATTCTCACCGGAAAGCTGAAGTCTCTGAACTCTATTCCGAACAAACATCGGCCCGAGTACGGCCGGGTCCTCAATGAAGTCAAAACTGAAATAGAATCCATTCTTAGAAAACAGGAAGAATTTTTTAAAAGCGCTGAACTGGAAAACAGCCTTAAAGCCAACCGTATTGATGTGACAGTTTCCGGGTATTACATTCCTTGCGGACACCAGCATCCCACAAGCAGGGTGCTTGATGAGATTGTGGATGTCTTTCTGTCCTTAGGGTTCAGGATAGAAGAGGGGCCTGAGGTAGAACTGGATTATTACAATTTTGAAGCCCTTAATATGCCCCAGGACCACCCGGCAAGGGATATGCAGGACACGTTTTATATCACTGACGATGTTGTTTTAAGAACTCATACGTCGCCGGTTCAGGTGCATGTGATGAAGAAAAACCGCCCGCCCCTCAGAGTCATTGCGCCGGGCAAGGTATACAGGTGCGATGCAGACGTAAGCCACACTCCGATGTTTCAGCAGATAGAAGGGTTTATGGTTGACAGCCATATCACAATGAGCGACCTTAAGGGAGTTCTGGAAGTATTCATTCATCAGATATTCGGACCTAAAATCCCGGTAAGATTCAGACCAAGCTTTTTCCCTTTTACAGAGCCGTCGGCGGAAATTGATATCGGCTGTGTAATATGCGGCGGAACAGGATGCAAGGTTTGCAAAAACACCGGCTGGATTGAAATTTTGGGCGCCGGCATGATTAACCCGAGGGTGTTTGAAATGGTCGGATATGACCCTGAAGCGTACACCGGCTTTGCATTCGGAATGGGGATAGAAAGGATTACAATGCTCAAATACGGCATTGATGACATAAGATTATTTTTTGAAAATGATAAGAGATTTTTGGAGCAGTTCTGATACAACAGGGTTCAAGGATTTGAGGATTCAAGTGTTTATTTTTAAGGTTTTTACTTGACCCCTTGACCCCTTGAATCCTACTCAATTTAAGGAGTTGTTTAATTGAAAGCTTCTATTAACTGGCTTAAGGAATTTGTTGAGTTTTCCCTTACACCGCAGGAAATAGCGGAAACCCTTACTATGTCAGGACTGGAAGTTGAGGGAATGGAGGAGACCGAAGATGATACCCTGCTGGAAGTCAATGTTCCTCCGAACAGGCCCGACTGTTTGAGCATAAACGGCATTGCACGTGAAATATCCGCTGTCTTAGGACTGACGTTAAAGCAACCTCACATATCTGTTTCTGAGAGCGGAGCAGTAGAGCGCCCTGCAGTTGAAATCAAAGACGCAGGGCTTTGCATGCGGTATTCCGCAAGGATAATCCGCGGAGTAAGGATTGCGCCGTCGCCTCAGAGAATTTCCGAAAGGCTTGAATTACACGGGATAAGGGCCAAGAATAATGTCGTGGATATTACCAATTATGTTCTCTTGGAAATGGGGCATCCCCTTCATGCTTTTGACCTTGATAAACTTTCCGGCAGCAGCATTGTCGTCAGGCAAGCCGGCAGTACAGATAAATTCCTCACTCTTGATAATGATGAAAGGACTTTGAGCAGTGAAATGCTTTTGATATGGGATAAGGAAAAACCTGTTGCAATAGCAGGCGTCATGGGCGGACTTAATACAGAGGTTGCCGGAGATACAGTAAATATACTTCTTGAAAGCGCCTGCTTTAATCCTGCATCAGTCAGAAGGACTTCAAAGACGCTTAATCTCAGCACAGAATCATCTTACAGATTTGAAAGAGGCGCAGATATAGAGGGGCTCATAAAGGCATTAGACAGGGCCGCTCATCTTATTGCGGAGATTGCCGGCGGGGAAGTCTCTGCAATGGCTGATAACTATCCCGCTTCTTTCATACCCGTACAGATTCCGTTTAAATTTTCAAAGATAAATGCAGTTCTGGGGATTGACATCAATCCGCAGAGGGCAGAGGAGTTGCTTACCCGGCTCGGATTTAAAATAAAGAGGGAAGGGGACGGGCCTACGGTAGTCCCTCCATGTTACAGACAGGACGTCCGATGCGATATTGATGTGATAGAAGAGATAGCGAGGCTTTACGGCTATGATAAAATCCCTGCCACACTGCCTGCGATTAGAATGCAGTCAGAGCTTCCTGCCATGCGGAATCTCATCAAGACGGTTACAGAGTCTTTGAGGAAATCAGGATATTCGGAGGCAATCAACTACAGTTTCTTAAATCCTTCGGCTTTTGACAAATTAATGCTTTCACCGGATGATGCGAGAAGGAACCTGATTAAAATAAGAAATCCCCTGAAAAATGAGGATGAGGCGCTCCGCACTACGCTTATTCCCGCCTTACTTGAAAATGTTAGATTAAACTTGAGCCGCGGTGAAAAATCGCTCAGGTTTTTTGAACTTTCAAAGGTGTTTTTACCCTCAGGGCAAAAACTTCCTGCAGAACCGCTGCGTTTATCCGCAGTGTATTTAAAGGGAGCGGATTCTTCATCTTTGTGGCAGGGAAAGCATGACGGATTTTATGATTTAAAGGGAGCGCTGGAAGGTCTTTTTGCTGAACTAAGGATACAGGATTATTCTTTTGCCGCTGAAGGATTCTGTGAGCCGTATCTTCATCCCGGAAAATCCTGTGCTGTCAGAGCAGGCAATATGGTTATAGGCTCAATAGGTGCCCTTCATCCTGCCGCGGCACAGGGCTTTGACATATCAGGCGAAATATATTTATTTGAGCTTGATGCGGAAAAACTTTTGCTTAATATCCCAGCAGGAATTACTTACAGGCCGCTGCCGAAATATCCTTATGTTGAAAGGGATATGGCAATAGTTGTTTTAAATGAAATTAAATCGGCTGACGTCAGCGCAGCTATTTTAAACGCTGAGCCGGATATGATAGAGTCTGTCAGCCTGTTTGATATTTATACGGGCGCCCATATTCCTGAAGGAAAAAAGAGCCTTGCCTTTGCCATACGTTACAGGGCAGGGGACAGGACGCTTACCGACAGCGAAGTTGACCTTATACACTCAAAGATACTCAAGCAGTTGGCAGATTCATTCAGGGCAGAACTGCGCAGTTAGCCTGGTTAGTGTAGTGTTTCTAAGCGGCTTCCAGCGGGGTTAATTCAACTTTTATTTTTTGCACCGTATCCTGCACCCGCGATTCATAAAAAGTTCTCAGATGATTGTTTGTATTTTACAGTAAAAAATCTATATAATCAATTTATGAAAATATCTGCAGCAATCCTGTCCAATTCAGTCAATACATGGATTTTTTCAACTGCCGGCCGGCAGGTTTTTCTTGTAGGCGGATACATCCGCGATTTACTGAGAGGCATAATATCAAAAGACAAGGATTTCATCCTGCACGGCAGCGCAGAAAATATTGCACGGGAAACTGCCGGTAAATTCAGTGGGACCTTTGTCACATTAAAGCCTGAAATGACATACCGGGTGGTTTTAAAAAACAAAGAAATCCTTGATTTCTCAAACCTGCAGGGCTCAATAAATGAGGACTTAAAGAGGCGGGACTTTACAGTTAATGCAATTGCCTGGTCGCCCGTATCGGGCATTATTGACCCGTTTGGCGGAAGAGAGGATATTAACGAACACATTATTAAGGCAGTGAGAATGAAGAACCTGTCAGACGACCCGTTAAGAATTATCAGGGCATACAGGCTTGCCGCAGAGCTGAATTTTAAGATTGAACCGGATACGAGGAGAAACCTGAAACATTACAGAAACGGTCTGGCTAAAGTGGCGTCTGAGAGGATAACTGAGGAAATTTTCAAAATTCTCAAGAATAAGAATGCAGTTAAATGCCTCAGTGAGTGCCGCAAAGACAAAGTTCTGGAAAAAGTATTTCATGCAGACAGCCGGCTGTCAAATATGAAACTGCTTGCCGGGTTTGATGTTTATCTAAAGAATGCTTCTAAAAAAATCAAGGAACTGCTGAGCGGAGAAATAAGTCAGGGGCTTGACAGGGCAGGGTTAATAAGGCTTGCCTTGCTTTTGCCGGACCATGACGATACAGTGGAGAAGACACGCCTGAAGGTAAGCAGGTCTATCAGAAAGGCCCTGGGAGAAATCCACTGCGGATATTCAGCGGCTCCTGTATCACGGGGGAGAATCTCCAAAGACATTCTTTTTAAAATCTTTAATGCCTCGGGCGGCAGGGTCTTTGAGGTGTGCATACTTTTGTCTTTGATAAAAGGATATAACAGAAAAACGCTTTTAGGCAGGGCGGATGAATATCTGAAGATAAAAAATAAAGTTTTGTTAAACGGCAATGATATACAAAAAATATTAAAAATATACCGCGGCAGAAAAATAGGGGGAATACTGTCAGCAGTTCAGAAGGCTCAGTTTAAAGGCGAAATAAAAACACGGACAGAGACAAAAAAATGGCTCCTGCATAATTTTCAATAAATTTTTACCCTACAGTTTCTGTTGTGGGGTGTCCTTATACTTCTCTCCCCCTGTGAGGGTTGTAATTTTACCCTCCCCTTCATCCCCTCCCGTTAAGGAAGGGGAGACTTTAGGATACCCCTCTGCAAGCAGCGGGGTAGTTCGAAAAATAAAAGATGCTATAATATACAATGTTCAATAATATATACCTTGATATCCTTGACAATATCCCTGACGCAGTTTATTGCACAAATACTGAAAGGAAGATTACATATTGGAACAGGAGCGCTGAAATACTGACAGGCATCTCCTTTGAAGAGGCTGTTGGAAAAAACTGCGAGGCGCTGTTATCTTATGAGGATGACTCCGGAATAAAGCTTCAACCCTATGAATATCCTTTAAATCTCTGCCTTCAGTCAATGAAGACGGTTGTCAAAGACCTTTTTCTTAAAGATAAAAATAATGAAAGAAAACGCATAGAGGAGAAATCAAGTCCTGTCTTCAGAAAAAGTAAAACAGTCGGCGCAGTTTCCGTCCTTAGAAATAATGACAGGGTATTTGCTGAAGTGGAAACCAATATGCGGAGGGAGAGAAAAAACAGGCTGATACCGATATGCGCCTGGTGCAAAAAAATCAGGATTGATGAAAATTTATGGGAACAGATTGAGAAGCGTTTAACCGATGAAGGGTTTGGCGTTTTTACGCACGGCATGTGTCCTGACTGTGCAGACAAAATTTTTGAAAAAAAGGTTTATCTTGAAAGCTATCAAAATATCTGCAAGGCCATCAGTTCAAGCCTCTCACTTGATGAGGTGTTGAATCTGATTGTGACAAATGCCGTTAAGGTAATGAATGTTAAGGCCAGCATGCTAAGGCTTCTTAACAAGGAGACGCAGAAGCTTGAAGTCGCCGCCAGCCACGGCCTCAGCCCCGGATATATTAATAAAGGCCCCGTAGCCTATGATAAAAGCATAGACGACGCCTTATCAGGCAAGGCGGTTTCCATCTACGACATTACATCAGACGCCAATGCAAGATACCGTGAAGAGGCAGAGTCAGAAGGCATACGAAGCATATTATCAATACCCGTAAAATTCAAAAAAGAAGTAATCGGGGTTTTAAGGATGTACACTGCCGAACCAGTGAAATACAGTGATGAAGATTTAAAGTTTATGGCTGCGATTGCCGAGCAGGCTGCCATAGGCATTATAAATGCGAGGAAGTTTGAGACTACAGTTTCGCGCGCAAGGGAATATCTGCGGGTATTTGAACAGGTTACTAAGGCTGTCAGTTCATCCTTAAAATTTAGCGAAGTGCTTGATATGATAGTGAGAATGCTCCCAGAGGTGATGAAGCTCAAGGCAGCTACCATCAGGCTTTTGGACGACACAGGGAAGAAGCTGGAGCTCGTAGCCGCTTCAGGGCTTAGTGAAAAATACCTGAAAAGAGGCCCTGTTGATTTTGAGGAAAACATAAAAGAAGCCCTCCAGACCAAGCCAGTAGCCATTTATGACGTAGCCACTGACCCGAGGGTCCATTACCAGAAAGAGGCCCGCAAAGAGGGGATAAAAAGTATTCTTACCCTTCCTATTACTGCAAAGGGAAGCGTTATAGGCGTTTTAAGGCTGCTGACTGACACACCAAGGCAGTTTTCAGATGAAGACATTACTTTTTCCGCCTCTCTTGCAGAAGTCTGCGGCATTGCCATTGAAAATGCCCGGATTTACGAGAAACTGCAAAAGGGGTAAGGGAAAACCCCCAAACCCACTTATATGTTATTGCTTGTCAAGCGAAAAATGAAGGGGTAGGGGGAGGGTATAAAAAAGACGAGTTACATTGTTTATTCCACCTACGAGTCAATAATCTGAGAAATTGAATGGAGAACATCCAGGTTAACGCGTGCGGTCCTCCGCGTTGCATTGATCAGAACCACAAATCGAATTTCCAGTCTTTCAGGATTTTTTTATTTGCGTTGCCGATTACTCGACAGACTGTCCCAAATCCCAATAAGAACAATCAAAACTATTATCCCAACGAGAACCTTCCATGCTGATACGCCAAAGACTTTTTCCACCCACATACAAAAGATGTGAAGAAGGTGTTTCATCTTTCATTTTCAGGCGAACGTAGAAGTCAGCGAATAGAACCACTGAAGCTCATCAGACAGCAAAAAAACTGATTTGCACTACTGAAACTAATCACCTGCCAAAAAAGTGTACCGTGGTTCAATTTCACTGCACTGTTACAAGCAGGCGGATGGAAATCCCATCAATTGTTAAGTTTTCCTGTTTCTGTTTTCTACCCCTTCAAAAATTTTTTCTTTGCAAAACGCTTCCTTGCATCTGTATTTACCACATAATTTAGAACTTATATTTTCTTCTTTGCATGCAATTGGATCTAATTCAAATTTAATGAGCTTAATGGCTTTAGAATTATTATATTTTTTCTTCAATTGTACATCAAAAACCCATTGCTGTGAATGAGACAACTGAGTTTGTATTATAGATTCGATATTTATGTCTCTATCATTAAAAGGCTTTGTCATATCATGTAACATACCCGAGACATTTGGTGTGGTAATATAAAATGTACGGTTACATCCTAAAAATCGTGATAAACCATCCTGCTGGTTCTTTGGAATATGTGAATGTTGTTCATACCAATATGTGGGGATAGATGTCTTGCCTAAAGATTCTGCAAAACCATCAATTCCAGGGAATAAAGTGGCTCTATTGATATTCATTCTGTTCAGTTCCATTAAGCCGTCTATCCATACAGCTTTTGGAATTATTATTTTTATTATATTATTCTTAATATTGCTATATCCTTTTAAATTGTCCTCCATATTAGATTCTGAATTACCAACACACAATAAAATACCCTGTTGAATTGTTATTCTTTCATTTAGTCGTGATGGCTTAACAGGCACAACAAATGGGATATCGTTATTAAAAATAACATCCTTAAGACGATTAAAAATAAAGACATTTTTATTCTTCATCCACTTTCTTAAAGTTTTAAATGCCTCTTTTTCACACCATTCCAGATTTAATGCCCAGACAGCACAGCTCTTATTATCGGCAGACCAGTCTATTTCACCGTTCGTTTTTTTTGAATCTTTAGTAGTATCTTCAAGAGCAAAATAACTTGCTACGTATGGTGATCTTGTCCAGTTTAAAAACCTGCTCGGAGCACCATGGTGTATCAGTAAAGAAAACCACTCCAAATAATTATTATCATTTGGAAGATTATTTAGATAATGGTGGGCACGTGCCTTAAAATTTTTTAAAATATCAAGTTCTAGTTTTTTTAAGTGATTTTTCCTGCCATTACCATTTCTCCCAAAATTAAAACCATCTACAATTCTTTTGAACGGAGTGCTTAACTGCCATGTGCTTTCGCGCTGGCCTCGGAAAACCCATTTATAACTGAACATCTCAAATATATGTCTTATTTCTTTCCAACGCTCAACTTTTAACTCTGTTATTTTTGTCATTTGTTGCACCACCTTTGTTTCTTTCAATTTTCTGTTGCCCCTATATGT
Organism: Nitrospirota bacterium; assembly: GCA_016212185.1. Taxonomy (NCBI): domain Bacteria; kingdom Pseudomonadati; phylum Nitrospirota; species Nitrospirota bacterium. The sequence goes on along the minus strand of JACRGX010000044.1, from coordinate 5,939 downwards.
TGTAGTCACAATCTTTGAGACCGGTTAGATGACAATGTCAACAAATATATAAATAACGCTCTGATGACTGACGAGTGCCACCGTAAGATATGAGAAAGGATAAAGACGTTTTGCAGACTGAAAATATCCTCAGTCCAAAAAGCGACCTTTGGCACTCGTTCAAGTAGCGTTTTGTTAGGTTGCTGCCTCTTTTTATTCTACAATTTTCCTTAAGTGAAGAATAAAAACCTGCATCCATTTTCCTCTCTCCGCTGCCATCTTCATCTCTCAGTAAGAAGATCATTTACTATCGAAGACAATATTTATCCTGCTTCACCTTTAAGTACAAAACGGGCTATATAAAAATTAGTAGATTTTATTTATAAACCCTGAAGAATAATGACATACAAAACAAACATCTGTAGCTCAGCATTCAATAAAAAAATTTACTCTAAACTAAATGTTTTTACCTTAAAGTTCTTATCATGGCCTGTCCAAAAGAAATCTATTCTACTATTATCTATAAAGGCTCCTATCAGCATTGATGCTACTCCTACTTTGTAAGCACCAACCTGTGTCATCTGGCGTGTGCCAGAAGGGTCTAAATCTTGTAAGACCTTATAATTTTTTTTATCAAATGTCCTTAATACTTTTAATTGTTTTTCTTTCTCTTTTTGAGAATAAGCTGCAAAACCAAGATATTTAAATTTGCTATCAGGAGCTTTATAATATATAGTTGCATTACCTCTTTCAAACACCCCTTGTTTCAATTTTTCTTTCCATTCTGATGGTATATCTTTCACAAATTGGAAATTTAAGTCCTTAGGAAGTGAAGGGACGTTTTCAAGATTAGATAACACCTCAAAAAATCTGTCAGAGAAAATATAAGAATTTGTTTCAGAATGCCAGGAGCCTCCAGACACCTGAAATTCGGTTGGTGTCATAGAGAAAACTATAATATCATTTGTCTCAAGCAAGATTGAAGTGTTCGGTTTCTTCCAGTAATTTTCACTCATTCTTGTCGCTATCATATGTGTGCAAGAAAAACAAAAAAGAGCAAACCCAATTGTAATTGATATACCTATGCGCTTTCTCATAATTCCCACTCTCCTTATCTGTCCTCAAAGGTCAAGTAAATTCCAATGGAATTTACTTGACCTTTGAGGCTGTTGTTATTCTAAAAATTTTTAGGTTTCCCAAGTGTTGTCACATAGGGAATTATACTAATATGTCTTACACTACTCCCCCCAGATTTGTCAAGGTTTTTTATAAAAACTATATATTTTATAAGAATTATTAATATATAACTAAAGCAAAAATAACAGTTAAAGTGAAAACTTGGGACTGCTGAAAAATAGTTTCTGTTTTCACGGGAAACCCTACAACTCCGGCTTAAAACCTGCCCGCCTGAGTGACTGATTTATGCGCAATTTACAAGAGGCTAAAAGAGGCTATTTGTTAATGATAAGGGGTAGGGCGGGGAAAATTATCATAGAAAAAGTAGAAATTTTTATATAAAATATAATATATTACAGACAATAAATAATAGAGGAGGGATGGTTATGGTTGAACGCATAACAATTAATCCGCAGATTTGTCATGGACAGGCATGTATCAAAGGGACACGTATCCCTGTTCACCAGATTTTGCATATGTTAGCGAATGGAGATACTATTGAAGATCTCATTAAGGAATATCCTTCTCTTAAACATGAAGATATCCTCGCCTGTATTGAATATGCTGCTTCGCTGACAGAAGATCAGGTCATTCCGGACGAAGTAGTTGTATGAAAATTTTTGTGGATGAAAACATTCCTGCAATGACTGTTAAAGAATTACGCAGGATTGGGCATGAAGTTAAAGACATTCGTGGTACAGCAGATGAAGGCATGACTGACGATGTTATATGGGAAATGGTTAAGAAGGATGAAAGGCTTCTGATTTCCACAGATAAAGGTTTTGTGCAAAAAAGGAATGAAAAAAACAATGGTATCTTGATTGTACGCCTTAAACAGCCTAATAGGCTGAAAATTCACCAAAAAGTAATTAAGGCAATGAACTTATTTAATGAGAGTGACTGGTCAGGTTTAACTATTGTCATGCATGACACGTTCCACAGTGTGTGGAAAGCCAAAAAGAGGCAATAATTCAAAATATTCCTATTCTTCAGCAATTTTCATTAAAATTAAAAACCTGCACATGTCAATTTGTCATCCACCGGTTTAACTGGCGGATTCAGTAGTTATAACAACTTATTGATTCCCCGATCAAGTTGGAGAATGACATTGTTTATATTACGTGTACACTGAGCTCATACTCTCTAATTTTACATAATATATCTTATCAGACATAAGGTATTCACGGCTAATGTTTAAAAGGTGTGATTATCAAGGGTGCTGCCCCTTTCCAATCGGCTTGCAATAAGGCTCTTTCAAGGATTGCACAATTTTTAGGCAGGTTTGAAAAATCATAAAAATCAAAAAGTTAGGAGTATTAGTGTAGCTATTGAAACAGTACTGTGTGCAACCCTTTCTTTGTAAAAGAAACTGCCTTTACTTGTATTCTTTCGCCAACAGTCAGGTTGTCCCCTTCAATCAAAACCTTGAGGTAATTATCTGATGTACCGGAATAAAAACCAGATGTTTGTGACTTATTTTCAACTATTACATCAAGTATCCCGCCTAAGTGCTTTGACTTATATATATTTTTCTTAATTTCAGCAAGTTCCATAACTGTTGCCAGCCGCTTGCGCTTAACTGCGCTGTCAATATGTCCGGGCATTGCTTCGGCAGCGGTTCCTTTCCTCTTTGAATACGGAAAAACATGGATATAACTCAGCGGCAGCTCGGTAAGTATTTTAATGGTATCTTTAAAATTCTTTTCGGTTTCTCCGGGAAAGCCTACAATCACGTCCGTACCAATTGAAATCTGCGGGCAGGTTGCAACAATACAGTTAACAAGATCCTTGAAGAAAACAGCGCTATATCTTCTATTCATCAGTTCCAGCACATTATCAGAGCCGCTTTGAAGCGGAATATGAATGTGGGGACAGACTGATTTTAAATTAATCAGCGATAATAATTCTTTTTTAAATTCCTGAGGCTCAATTGAACTCAGCCTTATTCGCACTGAGGAATATTTCTTTACAATATTATCCACAATTTCCACTAATGAAATTTTTGGACGCAAATCCAGTCCATAATTTCCAATATGAACTCCGGTCAAAACTATTTCCTTAAAACCATCAGCGGCACGCATCTTAACTGAATGTAAAACATCTTCATGGCTTAAACTCCGGCTTTTTCCCCTTGCCATAGGAACAGCGCAATACGAACAGGAAAAATTACATCCGTCCTGTATCTTGAGAAAGGCCCTCGCCCTGCGGGAAAAATATGGTTGTAATGTAAGCGGCGGATAAGTGGAATTATCTGACAGCGCCGGCGTATTTACACCTGCTGACAACTTATCAATGTATTCAGGCAGTTTTTCTTTTAATGAATTTCCAAGTATCAGGCTTACACCTGCTATCCCGGACAACTCATCATGTCGTAACTGTGCGTAACAGCCTGTGGCAATTACCTTGGCCCCGGTTCTGACCGCCCTTCTGATCAACTGTCTTGACTGATAATCACTCTTTGCAGTAACTGTACAGGTGTTGATTATGCATACATCCGGGCTTAGGTACTGAAAGGGCTGGACGACTTCATGCCCCTGCCCTCTCAGTATACCTTCAATTGAGGCGCTCTCAGCCTGATTTACCTTGCATCCCAATGTTGAAATGGAAATTTTCATGAGATTTTTCCAATGAACTACCTCGCAGTTCCGACATTTCGGGGCGAGGTATCTAACTCGTCATTCCGGCTTGTCCGGAATCTTTCCTAAACGATTCCCGACGCGCTTCGCTTGCGGGAATGACAAGCACAGTCATAAAAATATATTTACTTTTTAAAAATCATAATATATAATATCTTAAATTTAATCAATGCATAATATTTTTATTAATGTGTTTAATTGGTAAACGGGGGGGTCATAAGTGTCCGCCGTCATGAGAAACACCTCAATAAAAACAGGTGTCATTCTCATAATCTTGTGTATCATTTCCTGCGCTTCTTCGCAGCCGCAAAAGCAATCAGAAAATAATTTTCCCGGCAGACCTGTATCTGTTGAAACTCTTAGGGATGCTATTGTTTTCAAGGATATCAAGACGCTGAGGTCTGAAGTTGCCGTAAGGACCTTCAAAGACAATGAGCTTATTGGCAGGTTTGACGGCATACTTGCCTTTATGTCTCCCGATGCATTAAATTTACGCATTTTCAGCTCTAAGGGTAATAATTTAATGGAAACAACAATGTCAAACGGAATTGTTCAGGCATATGTTCCGCATACAAATATCCTTTTTGAGGGAAAACTCCCCATTGTTTCGCTTAATGACCTCCCTGAGGAGGGTCATATTTACAGATTTGAAGAGTCGGAAGGCAAATATATCCTTTACGTATTTAAAACAGATGACGGAGTTGTTGAACTTGCAAGCAAGTATTCCTTTGATAAAAACACGCTTTTAAATACTGCTATTTATACTTATATGGGCGGAATGCAATACATGGAGATGAGATTTTCAGATTTCTCGGGAAAAATTCCCGGAAAAATGAGGATAGTTTTTCATCCGTCATCCGTGCTGGAAATAACTATAAAAAATCCGATTCTGAATACAGCAATTCCTGCAGACTATTTTAAACCAATCAGACACGAAAATAAGACAGTAAAATCTATTAGATATCCCTTCAGCAATCTTATTTCAAGGCAATAGCTGATTCAAAATTCCAGCCGCATCAATCTTCCTTAAGCTTCACTATATCGCCAACCTGGAAACCCCTGCCTGAGGAGGGGCTTGCAAGCGATAAATCATTATTATCGCCCATATCATTCCTTGTGATTACAAGCTCTCCTATCTTGGTTTCCGTAACACCGAGTTTTATTTTGGTTACAGGGTCTATTATTTCTTCACCCGGCCTGTAAACTTGAAGCTTGTCTCCGGTATTTATGCCGGATTTCTGCCCGGCGTTAATGAATATCTGGTCGCCCTTTGCATGCGCTATCCGGCCTGCCCATTTTCTCGTTCCGAGCTGTTTCATCATATTAATCATTGCCTTTGTCAGGGCATCCCTGAGCGCTCCATCACGCAGGTCAGTATCATATGTTGATTTTGAACCCATTCCTGCCACCTGACTGGTCGTCTTTCTATAAATACCCGCGCCTGAGTCTGCCATTATCTGTACACCGGTAGTTGTATCAACTACCCTGTAATCAACCGTCACGCGGGCTATTTGTTCTTTCTGCTGATAAAGTACAAAGTCTTTCCCCTCTTCTGCCTCGGAATAAGCGGTTATGGCACCTGTAACAAGTGCATTCAAGCCAAGTATTTGTCCCATTTTTGCTGCAGTATCAGGGTTTACCAAGCCTGAAGCGCCGAATTTCTGCTGTTCAAGCACAGACTGAAGGTCCTGCGTCGGGACAACGATAAAACGGCTTGTTTTTTGAAGGATTGTCCCAAGTATATCCGCCGCCGACTCGCCAATGCCCATAACTCTGGACGGAGTCTTGTTTTGAAAATTGACAACACCGACCCTCAGTTTCGGACCTTTATATGCCTGCACATCTTTCTCTGTCTGCTGTAATTCCTTTGAGGCGTCAGTTACGGTAGTGTCATCTTTCACTGAACCGCTTATAGTTGCTGCGCAGCCGCTTAAGTTTACGGCGAACAAAACAGTAATCATCAGTCCACTTATTTGTTTAAGCATTTCATCTTCTCCTTAAATTTTTATATTTATTTTTTAAATAAATCAGTTAATAGCCTATAGGGACAACCCTTCTGCCGCCTCCTGTCATGACAGGTCCGGTCGGCATATTTCTTAAAAGTTTTGAAACTACTGCCTTGGTTTCTGCATCAAGCGGATTTACCTT
>JACRGX010000043.1 GCA_016212185.1 Nitrospirota bacterium | reverse complement strand
CTTTGACCCGGACCTTGCATTGAAAAAGGCTGTCTGGAAAATGGGTGAGATAAAAGATAATAAAGCCGTAATAATTTTACATGTTCAGGGAGAGGCTGAACTCAGGATGTTTAAAGAGGACGGCAGGTGGAAGGTCGGATTAGTTGAGAGTTTCTGGACCAGGAAGTAAAATGGAAGAAAGACAAATACAATCAGAGATTCGTTCTGAACAGGAAACCGATGAGATTAATCTCCTTGACTATATTATTGTTCTTGTCAAGCGCAAGAAACTGATCGCATCAGTTACATTAGCCGCAGTTCTAATTACCGGGTTTATAAGCCTTATCCTGCCGGCTAAATACAAGGCAGAGACCAAGATACTCCCGCCCCAGCAGGGCAGTTCAAGCATGGCGTCACAGCTTTTAAGCCAGCTTGGCGGCGCCGGAGCTTTTGCAGGAGGCGCCCTCGGCGTAAAGGCGTCAAATGACCTATATATTGAAATGCTGAAGTCAAGGGCTGTCCTGGACAGGATTATTGATAGATTTGATTTAACAAATTTTTACAAGACTAAAAACCGTGAGAATGTTAGAAGTATTCTTGTTGAAAATATGTTAAGCGCCAGAGACGATAAAAAAAGCGGCATAATTACAATAGGCGTTGAAGACAAAAACCCTCAAAAAGCCGCTGACTTAGCAAATGCGTTTGTAGAGGAATTAAAGAACCTTACTAAAGGTCTTGCGGTTACAGAGGCCGCCGAGAGAAGGCTGTTTTTTGAAGAACAGCTTAAGGATGCAAAAGAGGCGCTTATAAAATCAGAAGAGGCTTTAAGGGGATTTCAGGAAAGGACAGGCGCCGTAAAGATAGATGAACAGGCAAGGGCGGTAATAGAAGGCATGGCGCAGTTAAGGGCTCAAATTGCCGCAAAGGAGGTAGAGCTTAAAGTAATGAGGACCTATTCAACCTCCAGCAATCCGGACCTTCAAAAGACAGAAGAGGCATTAAAAGGACTTAAGGCGGAATTAGGCAAGCTTGAGACAAGAAGCGGCAATAAACACGATACATTTGTGCCGACAGGCAGGATGCCTGAGATAGGGACTGAATATACCAGAAAGATAAGGGACTTTAAATTTAACGAAACCCTTTATGAACTTTTAACAAAGCAGTATGAGGCGGCCAAGCTTGATGAGGCAAGAGATTCGGCAATAATACAGGTGATTGACAAGGCAATTCCCCCTGAAAAAAGGTTTAAGCCTAAGAGAACTCAGATGGTTATGATTGCGGGAATTTCAGGCTTCATGATTTCTATATTTATTGCATTTTTTATGGAATTTATTGAGAAATCATCTGATAATCCGGAAACAAGACAGCGGTTTGAAACGATTAAAAAATATGTTAGGATAAAATAAAACCGTCACAGGAGGATAAATGACACCAGAGGAAAAAGAAAGAATAATGGGCCTTGGCATTGAAGAGAAAATTGCCCAGTCAAAAAAAGTTATCAAGGAGGCCATAGAGAAATTCGGTCCTGAAAAAATTGCTGTTGCATGGACCGGCGGCAAGGACAGCACAATAATGACGTGGCTGTTCAGTGAGGCATGCAAGGAGCTTTCAGTTCCGATGCCTAAATGCATGTTCATTGATGAGGGCTACGTCTTTGAGGAAATCTGGGATGTTGTCAATAAGCTTAAGAAAGAGTGGAATCTTAATGTTGTAATTGCAAAGAACACGGATGTAAGCGATAAGGCAAAAAATGTCGGCGATATTGTTAAAGTTAGCAGCCTTAACGAACGCAACAGGGCTGAGATTGTTAAACTCGGTTTTGAAGAGGCTGAGTTTCCGTTTGAACCAGAATCTTATGTAGGCAATCACCTGATGAAGACCGTTGCCATGAATATGTTTTTGGAGAATCACGGCATTCAGGCTTTGGCAACTGCCATCAGATGGGACGAGCAGACTGCGAGGGTGGCTGAGGGATATTTCAGCCCGAGGAGCAATCCGCCGCATACAAGGGTTCAGCCGATTCTGCATTTTAAGGAGCGCGACATTTGGAATACCATCCACGAATATAAAATTCCGTTCTGTGTTTTATACTATCAGGGATACCGTTCGCTGGGCGCAAAGGGAAGCACAGTAAAGATGTCGGATATCCCTGCGTGGGAGCAAGATCTGGAAAATACTACCGAGCGCGCCGGACGGGGACAGGGCAAAGAAGAGATTATGGGGAAACTCAGGGACTTAGGGTATATGTAATGCTCGGGTTCTTAAAAAAAAAATTATCCCCTAAAGACAGCAGTAAAAAAGTTATTGTCCTCGGCATTGACGGCGTTCCTTACAGCCTTCTTGTGCGCTTTATGAATGAAGGCATTATGCCTAATCTCTCGGCAATAGTAAAAAAGGGAACGCTTACGTATATGACCGCCTCAATACCTGAAGTGTCATCCACGTCATGGAGCACATTCATGACAGGCGTTAATCCTGGGAAACACGGCATATACGGTTTTATGGAAGTGCAAAAGGACAGCTACAAATGGCGCTTCCCCAACTCCTCGGACATAAAAAGCGACACACTGTGGGACATGGCCGGCAGGCATGACAAAAAAAGCATTGTGCTTAACCTTCCGTCAACATATCCTGCAAAAAAATTAAATGGAATCCTCACGGCAGGCTTTGTAGCGCTGGACCTCAAGAAGGCGACTTACCCTGAAAGCGCTTATGAATATTTAAAGAGCATTGATTACAGGATGGACGTTGATACGCAAAAGGCAAAGGAATCCCTGTCTGCTCTGAGCGCTGATATAGACCAGGCCTTTGAAATCAGGAAGAATGCCATTTTGCACTTTCTGGACAATGAGGAGTGGGATTTATTTATCGGGGTAATCACTGAAACTGACCGCCTGCATCATTATCTCTGGTGCGCCCTTGAAGATAAGTCGCATTCCGAGCATAATTTTTTCATAAATTTCTATAAAAAGATAGATGCGCTTATCGGTGAATTTTACAAAAGGGCAGGGCAGGAAATCCCTTTTATAATAGTCTCTGACCACGGCTCAACTGCGATAAAAAAAGAGATTTATCTTAATTCATGGCTCAGGGAAAAAGGTTATCTCAAATTCAAAAAAGAGGCGCCCGGCTCATTTGAGGAGATAAGCGAAGACAGCAGGGTTTTTGTGCTGGACCCTTCAAGGTTTTATATCCATCTGAAGGGAAAATACTCGCGCGGCTGTGTTGATGCCGGTGAATATGAAGACCTGAGGCAGAAACTGAAAGAGGAGTTATTGCCGCTTGAGATAGACGGAGAAAAAGTTATAAAAACAGTCTTTATAAAAGAGGAACTTTACAGCGGGAACTATTATAATGATGCGCCTGACCTTGTAGTATTGCCTATGCACGGATACGATTTAAAAGGCGCTGTCAACAAGACTGAAATAGCAGGCAGGAGCCAGCTTACAGGCGGGCATACGCGGGATGATGCGGTATTTTTCATCAATCGTGAAGTAAGAGAAAGGGATATTAATATCGCAGATGTAGGTCCAACAATAATTTCCCTGATGGGAATTAAAGGCGAGAACTTTGACGGCAGGTGTCTGGTATAAGCAGAGTTATGTCTGTCAATGTAAAACATAAGAAGAAAAAATCATTGAAAGCTCACTCCCGGAGTCAAAACAATGCCGGCCACCTCTATGCAGTTATAATTGCGGGCGGTTCCGGAACAAGATTCTGGCCCCTAAGCAGGGAGGATACTCCAAAGCAGCTTTTAAGCATTGGGGGCAGGGAGCCTTTAATACAGTCAACTGTTTCAAGGATAAGCAATGTCATTCCTTTAGAGCAAACGTTTATTGTTACAAACCAGAAGCAGATGGAGTCAATAAACCTTCAGCTTCTTGCCTCAACCGGTAAGCCTTGGGATAACCGCTTTATTATTGAACCTGAGGCTAAAAACACTGCGCCTGCCATAGGTCTTGCAGCCGTTTATTTGAAAACATTAAATCCTGATGGGATAATGGCGGTCCTGCCGTCAGACCATGTGGTAAAAGACAGCGGTAGATTTTGCAGTGCATTGCTGTCTGCCTCAGAGGCGGCGTCCAAAGGCTATTTAGTTACCATAGGATTAAAACCAGACAAGCCTGAAACTGGTTACGGCTACATAAAATGCGGAAAGAAAATCAAGGACGGCGTTTACATTGCCTCGGAGTTTAAGGAAAAACCCGACAAAGAGATGGCAAAGAAATATCTTAAAGACGGCAAGTACTACTGGAACAGCGGCATGTTTATCTGGAAGGCTGATGCGATTCTCTCTGCTATTAAAAAGCACATGCCTGATTTATATGCGGGACTGATGAAGATTGAGAAGGCAATCGGAAGTGCAAAGGAAAAAGAGACTGTGAGTTTGGTATTCTCCTCTCTTAAGCCGGAGTCTATTGATTACGGTATTATTGAAAAGGCTGAAAATGTAGCAATGATACCTGCTGAGATGGGCTGGTCAGACGTAGGGAGCTGGCATGCGCTTGGATATATTCTGCCGGTGGATTCAGATAATAATGTCAGGCACGGAAATATAATTTCAATAGACAGCAAAAACTCCATCCTCTATTGCGGCAAAAGGGTCGTGGCCGCGATAGGGCTTGATGACATGATTGTGGTTGACACTGCTGATGCCACGCTTATCTGTCCCAAGAACAGGGCGCAGGAAGTGCGGAAAATTGTGGATGTGCTTAAAGAGCGGGGAGCTAAGGAATGTGTCACGCACAGGACGGTATTCAGGCCGTGGGGCTCATATACCGTGCTTGAAACCGGAGACAGGTTTAAGATTAAGAAAATAGAGGTAAAGCCCGGCGCAAAATTAAGCCACCAGATGCACCGGCATCGCAGCGAGCACTGGGTTGTAGTTGCAGGGACGGCAAGGGTGACAAACGGCGACAGGATTTATGACGTGCATCTTAATGAGAGCACTTATATCCCGATGTCTACGAAGCACAGGCTTGAAAATATAGGCAGGATACCGCTTGAGATTATAGAAGTCCAAAACGGCGAGTATCTTGAAGAGGATGATATAGTCAGGTTTGAGGACATTTACAGCAGGAAAATTACGAAATAGTTCTGCTATAATTCTAAATCATTACTTTCTAAGTCCCGTTGAGAAGGTGGAATACTTAAATTTATGCTTAAACTTTAAAAACAGCGCCGGAGTGGCGGAATTGGCAGACGCAAGGGACTTAAAATCCCTCGGGTGGTGACATCCGTACCGGTTCAAGTCCGGTCTCCGGCATTTTCTTTAATCTCATGCCAGCAGTAACTGGTTTTCCTTTGACCGTGACTCGCCAATGGATGTCACGTAAATCGCAGGACTGTCTCCAACGGGGCATTTAGCCTCGCAAATACCGCAGCCGATGCAGAGTTCTGCATCAACCCTCGGCTGTTTAAGTGCAAACTCTTTGCCTTCGCGGTTTTTGACCTTATTGTTTTCAAACCAAACGGCTTTTTTTGATGTGGGACAGACCTCTTCGCATACTATGCATGGAGTTGCATGCGTATAAGGCAGGCACTTGTTTTTATCAATCACAGCAAGCCCTATCTTCACCTTCTTTTTTTCCTCTAACGATAATCTTTTTATTGCGCCTGTGGGGCAGACCTGTCCGCAGAGCGTGCATCTGTACTCGCAGTAACCCATCTTGGGAATGAGCAGGGGCGACCATATCCCTTCAATGCCGGAGTCAAAGAGTGTCGGCTGAAGACCATTGGTAATGCACACCTTCATGCACTCTCCGCATTTTACGCATCTTTTTAAAAAATCTTTTTCCTCAAGCGAGCCGGGAGGCCTGATGAGTCTTGGGTTGTGAAACTCGGGCTTTGAAAAAGAAGAGATGCGGATTAACGGGACAGCGGTAACGCCTGAGAGCATAGAAATAATAACCTGTCTTCTTCCGAGGTCCAGGGCGGGCTTTTGCGGCCCCCCGTTAACTCCCCCCTTAGTAAAAGGTAATACAGAGGGGTGAAACCCGAAACTCACCGCATTCTGGGGGCATATGTCATCGCAATTAAAACAGTAAAGACATTCTGTATCCCGCCAGTTTTCTTTTAAATCAGGATTTGCGCCGCCCTGACAGACTGTATCGCATATGCCGCAGGATGTGCATCCCTCGCTTACCGACCTGCTGAGTATGGAATATTTTGAAAGCAGTCCAAGCAGGGCGCCGAGCGGGCAGAGATATCTGCACCAGAACCTTTTTTCAATCAGATTAAGCCCGAGTATGGTAAAAAATATCAGGCATATAAAAGCGCTTTGATTGAAAAATGGCTGTCTGAAAGAAAGGATGCTGTTTTTCAAAGCGGAATAAATGGATTCTGATGCGCCGGTAATTCCTTTCAGGTTCAGATTATATATTGAGTCAAACACGGCATTTACCACGTAGTTAAATAAAGGATAAATGCTTAGAGAAAATGATCTGATGAGGAGTGAGATGGGGTCCATAATGCCTGTAAGCTGAAGTGTAAAGACAGAAGATGCGATAAGAAATATCAGGATATAATATTTTATCCTGTGCCAGTTTTTATTTACAGTATGGATGTGTTTTTTTCTGAAAGAGCCTGTGATGTTATTTAAAGTCCCGAGCGGGCACACCCACCCGCAGAACACCCTGCCAAATAATAGTGTGATAAGTATTATGATTACAGAAAAATAAAACGCCTTCTGAACGGCATGCGCGGAGAAGAGTGTTGTGATGAGTATAAGCGGGTTGAAATCAAGAAAGATTTTTACGGGATAGCCAAGCTCATTGGCGCCTTTTGATTCAGTCTGGATGAAAAGAAAAAGAAAAACAAGAAGAAATATCCCCTGAGTTATGCGTCTAAGATTCTGCATTAAATTAAATTTTTATTTTTTTGATATTTAATTTTGAAAGATCCATTGTGCCGAGTCCGTATTTATCCGCAATTTTTACATAACCGAGGTCACTGCCTTT
>JACRGX010000042.1 GCA_016212185.1 Nitrospirota bacterium | reverse complement strand
TGGGGAAAATCAGATATTTCTGCAAGTTCTTTTTTCAAAATCTCAACCTTCCTCTGCATCTTTTGCATTGTCTTTTCTTTTTTGAAAATTTCAAGATTTGCAAGGGCAGCGGAGCATGCAAGCTGGTTTCCGGTATAAGTATGCCCGTGAAAAAATGTTTTAAGCTCTTTAAATTTTCCAAGGAATACATTATAGATTTTCCCTGTAGTGATAGTTGCCGCAAGCGGAAGATAACCGCCTGTAATCCCCTTTGCAACACACAAAATATCAGGGCTAACGCCCTCATGTCCGCATGCAAACATCTTTCCGGTCCTGCCAAAACCTGTCGCAACCTCATCTGCAATCATGAGAATATTGTATTTAGTGCAGAGTTTTCTTACGCCTTTTAAATATCCGTGCGGAGAGACAATCATCCCGCCTGCGCCCTGCACAACCGGCTCAATGATTACACCTGCGATGTCCTTGTGATGTTTTTTCATTACTTCTTCCATTTTTTTGAGGCAATATAGTCTGCATGACGGATATTTCTTGCCAAGCACGCAGCGGTAGCAGTACGGCGAAGGCGCTTTGTAGGATTTAAACAAAAGCGAAAAAAACAGTCTGTGAAAAATATCAATGCCGCCAACGCTCACTGCGCCGATTGTGTCGCCGTGGTATGCATTGTCAAGAGATAAAAATTTCTTTTTACGCCTGACTCCGCTGTGCTGCCAGAACTGAAACGCCATCTTAAGCCCGATTTCAACGGCAGTTGAACCGTTGTCAGAGTAGAAGACTTTTGATAAGGATGAAGGTTGAGGGATGAAGGATGAGTTACTAATCCCCCCCTGCCCCCCTTTAGCAAAGGGGGGTGAGGGGGGATTACCCAATTTCCGTACTAATTGTATAAGCCGTTCAGCTAATTCCACCGCAGGCGGGTGAGTAAGCCCCAGAAGGGTTGAATGACTGATTCTGTCAATCTGCGCCTTTACTGCGTCGTCAATTTCTTTTTTCCCGTGCCCGTGGACATTAACCCAGAGAGATGATACGCCGTCAAGATACCATTTGCCTGTAATGTCTTTAAGAAAAGCCCCCCTGCCCTCTGTGATGATGACAGGCGCCTCCTCTGCCCACTCCCTCATTTGCGTAAAAGGATGCCAGAGATATTCCTTGTCCAGCCTCTCAATGCACTTCTTCTGCAACAGAATTCCCATGAAGGGAATTATAGGGAAGATGTTTAAGGGTTGTCAATGAAATGAAGTAAATAAACCTTGACAATGCATATGGTTTTCAAGATAATTGAATAAATAGTGAGCGTATTCTCCGTGGTCTTGCCACAGGGAATATCAATCATCAAAACCTATACCGTATGTAAACAGCAGAAAAAATATAGGATATGTTGTTCCTGATTTTTTAAATTTTTTTCAAGGAGGCATTTATGCAATTTAAGCCTTTTGAACCAAATATTGAAGTCAGCGGGAATGCGGCTTATGCTATAGTTGCAGGATTCGGTATAGTTAAAATTTTATCAAAATCTCATCTAAGACAAGCAGGGCTTCCGGAGATATTAGATAAAAATAATTGGTATTCTCAGGAAAAATGGCTTATGGCTTTTGAAAGTATTTCAAAAAGAAGCGATAGTACTTTGTTTAGAATCGGCCTGCAGATTCCAAGAAATGCTATATTCCCTGACTGGATGAAAACCATTGAAGATGCTGTTAAATCCATTGATATTGCTTATCATATGAATCACAGAAAGAATAATAAAATAATGTTTAATCCAGATACCGGTAGAATGACAGAAGGGATCGGTCATTACGGCTATACTAAAATTGAAGGTCAAAATTTAATTATATCCGTCTGTAATAATCCTTATCCGTGCAGCTTTGACAGGGGGATAATCACAGCAATGGCGCAAAAGTTTCAACCAGATGCAACAGTTATACATGACGACTCAAAGCCGTGCAGGAAAAAAGGCGGTGAAAGCTGCACATATACAATTTCATGGTAAGAAAAATTGAAGTAAATGGGAAATTTGGGACAGCGCCCGTTTAATTGAGAGATAAAGCTCCACATCCCGCATTTTTAACATGGCAAACCGCAGGCTTCTCCTTGCAAAAAAAAAATGCTTGACAATATAAGTTCGCAGGATTAATATTAGTTTATACAAATATACTTATAGACAAGAGATAATTATGAAGGGATCCGCAGAATTATTTAAACTGCTTTCAGTTGATAAACGAATAGAAATTATTGAATTACTGAAAAAAGAGCCCATAAGTGTCAATGCGTTAGCTAATGCATTGGGAATAACACAGTCAGCGGTATCTCAGCATTTGAGAGTTCTCAGAAGCGCGGGATTTGTGAAGAATGAGAGGCAGGGTTATTGGATTTATTATTCTCTAAATCGAGACACCCTTGAAAAGTGCAGGGAAAGGCTTAATCGTATTTGTACTTGCGGCTGTTTAGGCGGGCATGTGAAGATAAAACAAATGCATAAAGGAATTGCCAAGCCAAAATAGCGGATATTTTTTTGCTTAATTATATAAGTAGATGAGCATACACTTAAACTAAAGGGGGTGATAACATTGACAAAAGATATTAAAAAAGAAACAAAAGAACATCCTGCAGAAAAGACCACCGAAATTAAGAGCGGTTCAAAAAGTTCCTGCGGCTGCGGTTGTCTTCCGCTCATGAAAAAGAAATAATCAATGCGTTTGTGAGGGTGGGTTAAAAAAATCAATCCACCCTCATTATTCGCACTAGTCACGAATTGTGTTGACAGTTCAAGTAAATAGAGGGATTGCCCCCCTCCTTACTCATCTCTGTAAATATCCAGAAGCCGTTCATATTTCTCTCCGAATTTCTCTTTAAGCGCCGGCGCAAAGCGGCTCATTATCTTCATCTGATAAATGTCATGCCGCACATAGCCCTCTGCCGTTATGACAAAGGCCTCATTCATGCTCCAGATTGCCTCTGTCCCTCCTGTCCATCCTGAGCTGATTTTAGCTGTGATGGCTTCCTTTGAGTCGGCAATAAGCGTAAAACCCCTGCTGCCTCCCCTTTGAGAATAAATAGTCTCTTCCGCAGGATGCCTGTAAATCCTGCCGACTTTAATATGCGTGGCCCCGTAGTGAAGCACTGCTACTTTTAATCCCCGCGCCTCTGCATCAATAAGGGACGCAGACAGCGTTTCAAACTCTGCAGGCCATACGGATATGATGATTGTCTTTTCCGCAGTAGAAATCATCCTCTTTGCCTTAACGATAAGCCCTTCGTAATCACCCATGTGCCAGGTATAACTGGTATCTATGCCTCCCTTCAAATCCTGCAGCTCCCTCTTAACTGCATCAAGATTGTCTTCCATGGATAATTTAAAGCCTGCTATAAATTCATCAAGGGGCTGGGGGATAAACATCCTTGTCTTTTCGCCGTGGATAGTCTGAGCCATCTGTCTTAGCTCAAGCCTCTTAATAACCTCATAGATCTTGGAGGTGGGTATACCGGAATTTTTTGCTATTTCATAAGCGCTTGAGGGACTTTCTTTCAAAAGGGCACGGTATGCCTTTGCCTCGTACTCAGAAATCCCTAATTGCGTAAGCCTGAAAATCAGTGTATCCATGTATTATTAACTACCATAGTAGTTAATAAATGTCAAGTTTTGAATTAATCTTCCCTGTGGCAAGACCACAGGAAATCTAATGTAAGGATTTTCTTTATCATATTCGCTCGCTTAACCCCGCGGCAAGACCACGGGGAATGCGCTCGCTATTTATTTTAGCGTATTTTGGCAGGCAAAAAAACGGCAAAAACACCCTTGCTAATATATATGGTCTTAGGTATAATATTTCACCTTACAACCTTACGGTATTTTCCAGACTGCCCGGGGTTCTAAGTTTCAAAAAAATCATAGACTGTAAGTTATCAACAGAGTGTTAATATTGTGTTTATAACTCAATACTTAAACAGCTTCAGGTTCCGGAGGTAGAATTAAAATAGTGGAAACAGAAGAGATATGGGGTAAAACACTTAATGCTATTCAGGAGAGGATTGACGATCAGACATTTGATCTGTGGTTCAAACCCATAAAGCTGCTGCAATTCCATGACCAGCACTTAGTGATTGAAGTGCCAAACAGGTTCTTCAAGGAATGGATTGAAGACCATTTTCATGCGCTGCTCACAGAGACCATTGAAGGGCTCATTAAAAAACCGGTAACGATTAAATTCAATGTTTCTGAAAAACAGGAAAACGCCGTCCTCAAAAAGATAGAGACAACGAGGGAGAACAGAAAGGCAAAACTTGCGAGCAAGGGCATTTACCTTAATCCGAAATACACATTTGATAACTTTGTCAGTGGTACAAGCAATCAGTTTGCCAGTGCGGCGGCAATGGCAGTTGCCAACTCACCGGGTAGGGCTTACAATCCGCTGTTTATTCACGGCGGCGTAGGGCTCGGCAAGACTCACCTCATGAATGCAATCGGCAATGCAATAATAGACAAGCTGCCTGATGCAAAACTTTTTTATGTGCCTGCAGAGCAGTTCACCAATGAATTTGTCTATTCCATGAGAAATGACAAGATGGATATGTTCAAGGAAAAATACAGACACCTTGATGTGCTCATAATTGACGACATACAGTTCATAGCCGGGAAAAGCGGCACGCAGGAAGAATTGTTTCATACATTTAACGCCCTCTACAATTCACAGAAGCAGATTGTATTCTCAAGTGACAGGCCGCCTGCGGATATAGCGCCTCTTACAGAACGCCTGCGGTCCAGGTTTGGCATGGGGCTGATTGCAGAGATACAGGCGCCTGATATTGAAACAAAGATAGCTATTTTAGGGAAAAAATCTGAAACAGAAGGCATAAAGCTCCCTGACGACGTCATCGTTTTTCTGGCAAACAAGATAAAGTCCAATATCAGAGACCTTGAGGCATGCATGATACGGCTCGGCGCGCATTCCTCCCTCTCCGGAAAAGCAATTACCACTGACATGTCAAAAGAAGTGCTTAAGGATATGATCAGGGATGAGGAAAAGGCGTTGACTGTTGACACGATTCAAAAAGCGGTCTGCGAATATTACGGCATCAGGCTTCAGGACATGAAGGCAAAAAAAAGGACCAGGGACATTGCATTTCCAAGGCAGGTTGCCATGTATCTTTGCAAGATTCTGACAGACGCCTCTCTTGCCGACATAGGCAAACAATTCGGAGGCAAAGACCACTCCACAGTCATTCATGCCTGCAAACAGATTGAGGAGCGTAAAAAACATGATGAGGACTTTAATAAAAAACTTGAATATCTGACAAAAAAAATCAGGAGCTATGAATGAAAAAGTTGAAAGTTAAAAGTGAAAAGTTAAAAGTTTTGGAATGTTTTTAATTATAATCCTTAACTCTTAACTCTTAACTTTTAACTTCTAACTTTAAAAACAGGAGGATTTATGAAGCTGAAGGTAGAAAGGGATGAAATACAAAGTGTATTGCAAAACATTCAGGGCATCGTTGAGAAAAAAACCACCATGCCGGTTCTCAGCCATTTTTTGCTGAAAGCCGACAAGGCAATCTCCGTGATTGCAACCGACCTTGATATTACGATCATCAGCAGCCTGAAAGCGGATATCATTGAAAAAGGCAGTCTCTGTATACCTGCAAGAAAACTCTTTGAGATAACAAAGGAGCTGGAAGACAGCGTGCTTCTTGAGTCGCAGGAAAACAACTGGCTGCGGGTTTCCTCAGGCAAAAGCACTTTTAAATTAATGGGGCTGCCAGAGGCGGAATACCCGGCCATGCCTGAGGTGAGCCAGGCTGAAAACATAATCTTAAACGCAAAGACGTTAAAAGATATGATTGAAAAGACAATTTATGCGACAGGCGATAATGACCTTAGGTACACGCTGAACGGCATCCTTATGCATTTTATCCCGAAGAAAAAAGCCATTGAGCTGAAGGTTGTCGGCACTGACGGACACCGCCTTTCACTTATTTCAAAGGAAATAGAAGGAAAACTTTCAGAGGAAAAAAAGCTTATACTGCCCAAGAAAGCCGCTGTTGAAATAAGCCGCCTCCTTGGCGAAAATGTTGTAACTATCACAGTAGGACTGAACAAAAATCATATGTTCTTCACCATGGAAGACCTGACACTGACATCCCGGCTCATTGAAGGGACGTATCCCAACTACGACCAGGTCATCCCTAAGGGCAATGAAAAGAAAATGACAGCGGATAAGGCTACATTCCTTAAAGCAATAAAAAGGACGTCAATAATGAGCAGGGAGGGAACCAATGCCATCAGGTTTGACATAGAGCCGGGCAAGCTGACCATGATTTCTATAAATCCCGACCTCGGCGAGGCCAGGGAGGAGATTAGCGTTCAGTACAAGGGAGACCCCCTTTCAATAGGTTTTAATGCCCGTTATGTGATGGATGCGGCTAAGGCAATGGGCGGGGAAGCCATCAGGTTTGACCTGCAGGATTCGCTCAGCCCTACCCTTATGCAGGAAGCGGAAGATAAAGATTACAGCTGTGTCGTTATGCCGATGAGAATATGAGTTAAAAGGATTCAAGGATTCAAGGGGTCAAGGGTTCCAGTGATTAAAATTCGTAACCCGTGACGCTTAACGCGTTACGAGTTACGTTTCTTTAAATCTTAGCCACTTGAACCCTGGAATCCACGAACCCTCGAACCCTTTTTTTTAGAGAAGGAGATAAATGACAGATAAAATGCAAAACGGAAATGAAGAAACATACGGCGCAGGAGATATAAAAATTCTTAAGGGCCTTGACGGCGTAAAAAAAAGGCCTGCAATGTACATCGGCAGCACGGGAATTGAAGGACTGCACCATCTTGTATACGAAGTTGTGGACAACAGCGTTGACGAGGCGCTTGCAGGTTTCTGCACAAAGGTTGACGTCACAATCCACACAGAAGGAAGCATCACCGTCATTGATGACGGCAGGGGTATCCCCACAGGACCCCATCCGGGCGACCCGAAAGGGCGTTCTGCCGCAGAGATTGCGCTGACAGAACTCCACGCCGGAGGGAAATTTGAAAGCAAGGCTTACAAAATCTCAGGCGGACTGCACGGGGTCGGGGTTTCAGTCGTCAATGCGCTTTCCGAGTGGCTTGATATTGAGATTAAGCAGGGTGGACAGGTGTGGGAACAGCATTTTGAGCGCGGAGTGCCAAAGGCGCCGCTTACCGTAGTGGGAAAAACCAAAGGCAGAGGCACTAAGATCACATTTAAGCCTGATACCGAGGTTTTTGAAACTATGGATTTCAGCTATGATACTCTTTCACAAAGGCTGAGGGAGCTTGCCTTTCTTAACAAGGGGCTTCAGATTAAACTTGCAGACGAAAGAAGCAGTGAGGAAGAGACATTCCATTACAGCGGCGGCATTGTATCTTTTGTTGAGCACTTAAATACAAACAAGACACCGCTTCATGCAAAGCCGATTTACGTCACAAAAGAAAAAGACGGCGCATCCGTGGAAGTGGCTCTCCAGTACAACGACAGTTATTCGGAAACCATATATTCTTTTGCCAATAACATCAACACAAAAGAGGGTGGGACGCATCTGGTGGGCTTCAAGGCGGCTCTCACCCGCACAGCCAATAATTATGCCGCTTCATCCGGAATTTCAAAAAATATCAAAGAAACCCTCTCCGGTGAAGATATAAGGGAAGGACTTACGGCAGTCATCAGCATAAAAATACCTGACCCGCAGTTTGAAGGGCAGACCAAGACCAAACTCGGCAACAGCGAGGTTAAGGGACTCGTTGAATCACTTGTAAACGATGCGCTGGGCAATTATTTTGAACAGAACCCCCCCATTGCAAGAAAAATAATTGAAAAGGCATTCTTAGCGTCAAGGGCCAGGGATGCCGCAAGAAAGGCAAGAGAACTCACAAGGAGAAAGGGCGCGCTTGAAGATACAGGCCTTCCGGGGAAACTTGCCGACTGTGCGCAGAAAGACCCGGCGCTGAGCGAGATTTTCATAGTAGAGGGCGATTCAGCAGGCGGCTCTGCAAAACAGGGGCGCGACAGGAGCAACCAGGCAATACTGCCTCTTAAGGGAAAAATCCTGAATGTGGAAAAGGCAAGGCTGGACAAAATGCTCGGCTCCGAAGAGATAAAAATTATGATTACCGCGCTCGGCGCAGGCATTGGCACAGGCGAAGGCGATTTTGATATCGCAAAGATACGCTACCATAAAATTATTATCATGACGGATGCCGACGTAGACGGGGCGCACATCCGGACCCTGCTTCTCACATTCTTCTACAGGCAGATGCCGCAGGTAATTGAAAACGGCTATCTCTTCATAGCCCAGCCTCCGCTTTTTAAAGTAAAAAAAGGGCGCTCAGAGCGTTATATCCAGAGTGAGAACAAGCTTGAAGACATGCTGCTGGACCTGGCGGCTGATGAAATTGAACTTCAGGTCAACGGCAAGTCATTAACCGGCAAGATACTTGTGCCGTACATAAAAAAACTCTCAAAACTTGAAAAGCTCATCAACTGGTTTGCAAAGAGGAAAAAAGATACAGAGGCGCTCAAGGCGCTGCTCGGGTTGGACCTCAGCAAATCAACCCTGAAGGACCGGGACCTGGTTTATGCCTTAGTGGAAAAACTTAAATCAAAATTTCCTGATTTGACTGAAGAGATAGAGGAAGACGAAGAACACCAGGCCTTCAAGATAAACTTAAAACGTCAGTCCGTAAAACTAACGATTGACGATGAATTTTTGGCGTCTCCGGATTTCAGGGAACTGCAGAGCCTGTACACAGCGTTAAAGGAATTAGGCCAGGCGCCTTACAAAATTATGGAAAAAGATGCGGTAAAAGAATTCAGCGACTCGCGGGCGCTTTATGAATTCATTTTTGCCCTCGCAAAAAAAGGCATAAACATTCAGAGGTATAAGGGACTCGGCGAGATGAACCCGACGCAGTTGTGGGAAACCACAATGGACCCTGAAAAAAGGACTCTGCTTCAGGTCAGCGTTGACGACTCTGTGAAGGCTGACGCAATCTTCACAATTCTCATGGGCGACCAGGTGGAGCCGCGCAAGGAATTCATAGAAAAACACGCTCTTGAAGTGAGAAATCTGGACATATAAGAGCCGGGGGGATAAGAAGTTAGAGCATGAAATTTAAGGAAAAAGCTTTTTTAATATCGCCAAAGTTGATTTTAGTTTCTAAAATTTTGCAAGTTAGAAAACTGCTTATCTAATTACCGCCCGGATAACCTTAAGGCTCAAACGAAGCTTTCCTCATAAGGGTAATTTCATAAAAAATCTTGACAATACAACGGAGCTTCACAATAATATAACCGTTATAATCCTTTTTATATCTACCATTATCTTTTACCTTGCAGTATATGATTTACAGAGGGGAGGTAAGGGAGAGGGGAAAACACACATGGGATAGTAATTGTTACCAAGGATGACACAGGCAGAATACTTGTTAGCTTTCCTTATAATCCACAACTAATTGAAAAAGTCAAAACAGTTCTAGGTTACAAATGGAATAAGGAAAACAAACACTGGATTTTTGCCGATACCAATGGAACATTGGAGAAAATATTACAGGTTTTCAAGGACGAGAAAATCCATTTAGACCCCTCCCTGCAAGCTAAACTTCTTTCTCCTGCCATTGTGGGAAGCAAAGATCCCTTTTCTGTCATTGCGAGGAGCAGGGATTCCTCACCTGTCATTGCGAGCACCCGAAGGGTGCGTGGCAATCTTAATTTAGGCTCGGAACAGGCTCCGCAATCTCAGGGGAACTCCTCTTTGGCAAAACCTTTTTCTTTATCCCCCTCTTTGGTAAAGAGGGGCGAGGGGAGATTTTCTGATAAAAAATTATCTGCAATGACCTTTGAAGATTTAAAGCGCGAACTCCTTTCAAGAAAATACAGCTACAAAACTGTGAAAGGCTATCTCTATTACAACAGGGACTTCCTGGGTTTTATCAATAAGCAGCCAACAGACATAAGCGATTCAGACATTAAAGATTACTTGCTTTACCTTGCAGAGGATAAACAATCAGCAACATCCACGCTGAATCAGGCAATCAATGCCCTGAAGTTTTATTATGGGACAATGCTTAAGAAGAAATTTGTCTATGAAGTAAAAAGACCCCGCAAGGACAAAAAACTGCCCGTAGTCTTAAGCAAAGAAGAAGTTACAAAAATCCTCAATTCAGTAGATAATCTTAAACACAGGGCTATTCTTATGATAGTGTATTCTGCTGGATTAAGAGTCGGAGAAGTGGTTAGATTGAAACCTGAAGACATAGACAGCAAGCGGATGCTGATTCACATTAAAGGGGCAAAAGGAAGAAAAGACCGTTATGTAATGTTGTCTGAAATAGCATTGGAAATTCTTAGGGGATATTGGCGGGAATATAAGCCTTCAAAGTATCTCTTTCAAGGCGCAAAGGCAGACAGGTATATTTCGATAAGAACAGTGCAAAAAATTCTGGAGCATGCTTGTCAAAAGGCAGGGATAAAAAAAGAGATAACTGTGCATTCCTTGCGGCACAGTTTTGCGACTCATTTATTAGAGGCTGGGACTGATTTGAGGTACATACAGGAGCTATTGGGTCATGCTCACAGTAAAACTACTGAAATCTATACCCATGTTAGTACCAAAAGCATAAGTAAAATTCAAAGTCCTTTGGACAGTTTAGACTTGAGGAAAGGAGGTAATGACTGACAATATTTGTCATGAAAAAAGGTTGGCTGGCTATTCAGCCAGAGTTGGGATAGACGAAATACTTCGTCTATAATCCCAAATAAGGACAAAAAGCGAAGTACTTCGCTTGTGAAGTAGTTA
>JACRGX010000041.1 GCA_016212185.1 Nitrospirota bacterium | reverse complement strand
TCGATGTCGACTCATCGCATCCTGGGGCTGAAGTAGGTCCCAAGGGTTGGGCTGTTCGCCCATTAAAGCGGTACGAGAGTTGGGTTCAGAACGTCGTGAGACAGTTCGGTCCCTATCTGTCGTGGGCGCAGGAGACTTGAGAGGAGCTGTCCTTAGTACGAGAGGACCAGGATGGACGGACCTCTGGTGTGTGGGTTGTTCTGCCAAGAGCAGCGCCCAGTAGCTATGTTCGGATGGGATAACCGCTGAAAGCATCTAAGTGGGAAACCCGCCTCAAGATTAGGTCTCCCTCCCGAGAAATCGGGACTAAAGGTCTGTGGTAGACTACCACTTTGATAGGCTGGGTGTGTAAGTCCGGTAACGGATTGAGCTAACCAGTACTAATAGACCGTGTGCCTTGATCCACCTTAATCTAATACCTGCAGTTGTCAAAGGCAGACATTGCCGAAGGGCTGCATAGCAAATTATTTTGAAAGAGCATAAATTTTGGAGTATAATATTCATATAGTGCCCACAGGTTATGTGGGCACTTTTTTTATATTGCCGGGGAGCGGTTATATAGTGATAAGAAAAAAATGATAGAGAAAGACGTATTTGATGAAATAATTGACATCGGGAAAAGGCGCGGAGTCCTCACTTATGATGAAATAAATGAAGCCCTGCCGGCGGAGTTTTTTACCCCTGATGAAATAGAAGACCTCATGGATCTCCTTCAGGATATGGGAGTGAAGGTCGTTGATTTTGAAGAAGCAGCGCCGCTGGATGAGAGGGAGAAAGAGGATATTGAAGAATACGAGAAGCCCGAAGACCTGGTCCAGGCTTACTTCCATTCCATGGGAGACATCTCCATCCTTACAAGGGCTGAAGAAGTAGAGATAGCCAAGAAACTGGATGAAGGCAAGACTATTATCAAGGGGCTTTTACGCGGTTTGCCTCTGACTAAAAAAATAGAAAAAACAATTGTAAGCGATGACGGATTTGTAGAAGAGGAAGAACGCAATGAAGAAGTAGTGCTCAGGGTGCTTAATAAACTGCAGTCACTTATGCATGACATAAATGCCTTAAACAACAGGCTTACAAATTACGGAGGCTCCCTTAAAGGTTTAAGAAAACTCATTAAAGAAGAAAAAAGCAAAAAGAAGGTAAGGGTTAGGCGCGTAACTGAACTTGAGAACATTTCAAAAGATGCGCAGAGAACGCTTGCGAGGATTGAGGCAGAAGGGTCTATAAAAATAGAGCGCCTGATGACCTTATGGGACAGGGTTTATAAGGTGCAGGCGTTTATTGAGGACGCAAAAAATGAATTAATTACAAGAAATCTGAGATTGGTTGTCAATATTGCAAAAAATTATGTGGGCAGGGGACTGCCGCTTCTGGACCTCATACAGGAAGGCAATATAGGACTGATGAAGGCAGTGGATAAATTCAAACATGAAAAAGGGTTTAAATTCAGCACCTATGCTACATGGTGGATAAGGCAGGCAATAACAAGGGCGCTTATTGACCAGACAAAGACCATCAGGGTTCCGGTCCATATGATGGAGTTTTACAACAGGGTTACAAAGGCGTCCAGAGAGTTGACGCAGGTGCTTGGCAGGGAGCCGACTGATCATGAAATCGCGTCAAAACTTGAAGTGCCTGTCAGAAAAGTTGAAGAGGTATTCAGGGCAATACAGGACCCGATTGCGCTTCAGACGCCTGTCGGCGATGAAGACACGGAGTTGGAGGATTTTATCGGAGATAAAAACAGCCCTTCGCCTTATTCTGACGCAGAGAAAAAGGAAGTTTCAGGATACATACAAAAGGTGTTAACCACATTAACCCCTAAGGAAGAAAAAGTTATAAGGATGAGATTTGGCATCGGGGTTGACAGGGACCATACGCTTGAAGAAGTGGGCCGGCATTTGTCCATCACAAGGGAGCGTGTAAGGCAGATTGAGGCAAAGGCCCTGAGAAAACTCAAGCACCCGAGCAGATTAAGGGCGCTCCGGGCGCTGGTCACGACGTAGAAGAAAGTTCCACATTTTGAAAGAGCTTATTCCTGTTTTTCATTAAACCGCTAATAGATTTTCTTGGTTAGCCAGTCTTTAACATCGTTCTTAAATTCAGAATTTGATTTTTCATTTTTTATCTATGAAAAATCAGCGCGGTTTGAAACTTGTATGGTTTCCCGCAATGCAGGGAGTAATGACTGCTCTATGTTGTCAAAAATTCTGGGCATTGAATTTACCTAATTCCCCCGATTGTAAACTATTATTTAACCACTTGGAAAAGACTTTGGCAAGTAAAAACCATGCGCTTAAAATTCCTTAAAAACCTTTGCCAAAGAATCCCCTGCCACGTGCATTTTGAATTCGTTGAAATATCCAAACGGGGTAGTCATTACCGTAAAGCCGGTCTTCTGAAACCTCTCAACAACTTCATTTAAAAGCGCCTGCGCAAATTCAGGAGAGGATTTGCTTGCCGAGAGGTGATTGAAAGAGTGAAGTACGACATTTTTTGTATTGAACTTGCCTGCAATCCATTTTGTATTTTTGACGAATTTCTGAAGCACGCCGTCCCTGTCTGCCTCATCTTTTGCCTCTGAATGGTAAAAAATCACTACTGCATTTTTTACTGCCTCTTCCCTCTCCGCGTCAGGCGCGTCGGGCAGAATCTTGGCTGCGGTCTTATACCACCATTCATGGACATAGAACATAAGAAGTTTCATTTCAAATCATCCTTTTTATTAATTTTCAATATCCCATACCGAAAGCCTTTGGAACTTTGTGGTGTCCTTATACTTCCCTCCCCTTTGACGGGGGAGGGAGAGGGTGGGGGTGCTTGTGATGCTGTTTTCACCCTCCCCTTCATCCCCTCCCGTCAAGGGAGGGGAGATGTTTGGATACCCCGCTGTCTCTGTGGCGGGGAGGTTCAGTTATGCAATAAGGTATCAGGAGTTGTTTATTTTTTCAAGGAGTTATAATTTTGATAGTGCCTTATAAATTGTGTTAAGATGAATAGCAATGCTTGATATTAAAATCTTAAGAGAAAAAACTCAGATGGTCATTGATGCCCTTAAAAAAAGGGGCGCTGACGCATCAATCCTTGACGGGCTTTTGCGCCTTGAGACAGAGAGAAGGGCACAGCTTGGGGTTGTTGAAGAACTGAGACAGCGCAGGAATGCGCTGTCCGAAGAAATAGGAACGCTCAGAAAGCAGGGGCAGTCTCCTTCAGCGTTTTTGGAGAACGCCAAAAAAATCTCTGATGAGATAGCCCTAAAAGAGCAGTCCCTCCGCGAACTGGAGGCTCAGATCCTTCAGGAAATTCTGGTCATTCCTAATATTCCTCACGAATCCGTACCAGTTGGAAAAGATGATACTGGAAATGTTGAAATAAGAAAGTGGGGCAGGCTGCCTGAATTTTCCTTTCAGCCCAAAGCCCATTGGGATATAGGCGAAGACCTTAAAATACTTGATTTTGAAAGGGCAGGGAAGATTGCCGGCGCAAGATTCTGCCTGTATAAAGGGCTGGGCGCAAAACTTGAAAGGGCGCTCATAAATTTTATGCTGGACCTGCATACAGGCGGGGCAGGATACACCGAAGTATTCCCTCCAATCATTGTCAATAAGGATTCCATGACAGGGACAGGTCAATTGCCGAAATTTGAAGAAGACCTTTTTAAAATCGGCAACGACGAAAGGAATCTCTTTTTAATTCCCACTGCAGAAGTCCCGGTTACAAACATTTTCAGGGGTGAAATCCTGAATGAAGAAGAACTGCCTGTTTACTACACTGCATATACCCCGTGTTTTAGGCGCGAGGCCGGCTCATACGGCAAGGACACAAAGGGGCTTATAAGACAGCATCAGTTCAATAAGGTAGAGCTTGTGAAGTTTGTAAAGCCTGAGGATTCTTATAATGAACTTGAATCCCTTACGCTAAACGCAGAAGAGGTTTTGAAAAGGCTCGGGCTTCCTTACCGCATTGTTGCGCTGTGCACAGGAGACCTGGGATTTTCCTCGGCAAAAACTTATGATATTGAGGTTTGGTTTCCTTCTCAGGAAAGATACAGGGAAATCTCCTCCTGCTCTAATTTTGAAGACTTTCAGGCCAGAAGGGCTGACATACGGTTCAAAAGAAAAGGTAAAAAAGGCACTGAGTTTGTCCATACCTTAAACGGCTCGGGGCTTGCCATCGGACGCACCCTTGCGGCAATACTTGAGAATTTTCAACAGGAAGATGGTTCTGTTATAATACCGGAGACTCTCAGACCTTATATGAAGACTGAACGAATAGTTAAAAGTTAAGAGTTAAGAGCAGAAGGTTAACAGGCTGTTGAAAAAGCTCTTTATAATATATTTTTCATCTTTTGCCGTCATTCCCGTGAAAACGGGAATCTATTATTTTTTAATTATGCAACTGGATACCCCGATTAAATCGGGGTATGACAATTTTTTAGTAAGAATGGACTTTTTCAACAGCCTGTTGAGGGTTGAAGGATGAAGGTTGAAAAATAAGTTAATAGTTGCAGTTTAAATCTGTTCACCGTTCACCGTTCACTGATTACTGTTCACTGTAGTTAAAATGGAGGAGTGGCCGAGTGGCCGATGGCGGCGGTCTTGAAAACCGTTGTACTGAAAGGTACCGTGGGTTCGAATCCTACCTCCTCCGCTGTAATCCCTCCTGCGTTAAATGGATAGTGAGCGTATTCCCCGTGGTCTTGCCACAGGTAATATTAATTCGTGCGCCGGTTTTTCATCATCCAAAATATTAAAGAATTTAATACAAATATTTTTTATTGACTTGATGTAATAATTATATATAATTGATTGAAACTTGCTTGTAAAGCTTTACATATGTTATATAAGCAGGGTAATGAAGCGGCTATTCCCTATAACACTTATAGTGCTGATTGTCTTTAACGGGATATTATCAGCACAAGAGGAAACAGGGCCTAACTTGGAGATGTCTCAGCAGACAGTAACTGATTCCACAAACATTCATTATACCGGCAAATATTGTTCAGAATGCCATGAAAAAGAGCCTCAAAAAGGCAGGGGCAAGTTTCTAAAATTCAACGGCGACTTCACCCCCCTGTGCAAGTGCCATGGATACACCACCGAGACATATATCCATCCCATTGACATAGTGCCTTCTGAAGAAAAAAAGGCCCGTATGCCCATTAATTACCCGCTTAGAAACGGAAAGATGACCTGCGTTACATGTCATGACATTTACCTGCAGTGTCAGGATAACCAGAAGCTGAAACAGGTAAACAAAAGATTTTTAAGGGATGCCCCTTACAGAAAACGCACGGACTTATGCATTAAGTGCCATGATGAAAAAAAATATAAGATGCTCAACCCACACAACCAGCTCAATGCCAACGGTGAAATCATAGTGGAGAAATGCCTGTTCTGCCACGAGGAAAAACCTGATGAAAAACATGCTACTTTCAAAGACGTTAAACTTATCGGGGACCTTGTAATGCTCTGCCAGCGATGCCATGGTGAACGCCGCGACCATCCGGCGCGTGCCGACCATATACGTAAACCCTCGGCAGAAACAATAGAAATAATGAAAGCCGGTGAAAAGCAATTTAATATATCGCTTCCGCTTGATCAAGATGGAAAGATTTTCTGTGCTACATGCCATAACCCGCATGAAAAAGGCGTAATTCCGGCTGAATTGGCCGGCGCAAAAGGGGGAAGTGAAAAGTTCAGACATCGTCTTCCCGGGCAGATGTGCCGTGCATGTCATCAAAAATAAGAGAGGAGGGATGTAAGTGCCAAAAATACCTTTGTTTTACGGACTGTTAATTTTACTTTTAAGTCTATCCGTCAGTTTCCCTGCGGCTGCCGCTGACAAGGAAAATTGCCTTATGTGCCATAAATACCGTCAGCTCGGCAGAATTGACGAAAAGGGTAGAAAAATAAGTTATTTCGTTAGTGAAAATATCTACAACAAAACGGTCCACAGAAATGTTCCGTGCAGAGACTGCCACACATACATAACAAAACTGCCTCATGACCCCGTAACCGAAGAGGTCAATTGCTCCAATGAATGTCATATCAAGCCGCCTTTTTCGCAGGAGAATTTTTCACATAAAAAAATAGTTGAGGCATACAACAAAAGTGTTCACGGAATAAAGTCGGACGACCCGCCTGATGTAAAACAGGCAAAACCGTATTGTAAATACTGCCATCAGAATCCCTTGTTTATGAAGGTTGATGAAAAATATATTGCCGGCAAGACCCTGCTTCGCTGCTTAAACTGCCATGAAAGAGAAGGTGTTACAAAGGCATATACCCATATCACTCATCGACTGGGACACAAAACCAGCCGGTCGCCGCAGGAGGTAGTCCAGTTATGTTCAAAAAATTGCCATGAAAACGTTGAAATGATGAAGAAATTTAAGGTGTCAAAAAATACATTAGAAGCTGTGGAAACTTATAATGAATCCATACATGGAAAGGCGGTAGCGCTGGGCTCTGAAGAGGCTGCCGACTGCCTTAGCTGCCATGCAACGCACCTAATACATGACGTTCAGAAAAAAGATGACCCTGAGTCCACTATAAATCCAAAAAACCTGATAAGGACCTGCAAACAATGCCACACAAAGGTCAACAAACACTTCATACAGATTGACGTGCATTCCAATGTTGAAAAAAATCTGCTGCTTCATATGATTAATATAGGACTCACATTTGCGCTTTACGGTACATTTATCGGTCTTGTAGGCCTTATGCTGTTTGAGACCTACGGCAGAAAAAAAGACGGCATTAAATGGATGCTGAAGAAAGGCACTACATGGCGCGGACTGTCAAGGAGAATACCTAAAGATTAACTAAGGAGGAGCTATGTCTACTTTTTCCGAAAAAATTAACACCTTTGTCAAAGAAATAGTTACAGACACAGATACAGGCACAGGCACAGGCGCGGCTGACAGGGCTGAAGTTGAAGGTGTTGGAACCGTTCCGAGGGATATTTACAAATCTGTGAAATCAGATCCTTTGGGAGACCTGCCGCGGTATTCAATCCATATAGTCATTCAACACCTGATAACAATTATAACATTTGTTATCCTTGCCGCAACAGGGCTGCCGCTTCATTTCAGCCATGTATTCTGGGCGCCGTCTGTAATATCACTTTTTGGAGGGCCTGACTCTGCAAGGATGATCCACAGGGCGGCTGCATGTTTAATGGTATTGGGCGGCGTCTATCATTTGCTTACAATCATCCTGGGAACACTCATAAAAACCCGCACAGGAAAGTTTGACATTAAAAAGACACAGATACCGCGCCTTAAAGACCTGCATGACCTCATGCATGATATAAAATATTTCATGGGACGCGAGCCGTACAGGCCGAAAATGGAAAAATTTATGTACAAACAAAAGCTCCACTATCTTGCAATCTTGTGGGGCAATTTTGTTTTGATAACCGCAGGCTCAATGCTTCTGTTTCCGGAAACAGCATCTAAAATCCTGCCTGCCCCGTCTTTGTTTCAGAACCTTGCAAGGCTTATGCATGCCGATGAGGCTATAATGGCTGTGATTATTGTTGTCTTCTGGCACTGGTTTAATGTCCACCTTGCGCCGGGACGGTTTCCCCTTCAGTGGACCTTTATCACCGGTAAGATAACGCGCGAACATCAAATAGAGGAACACTTCATGGAATATTTGAATAATCTTAAGGAAATCCCTGAAGAACGGGAGTATATGAAGAATCTTTTGCGGGAAAAGGGATTATCATCAAAAGGAGGTGGACAATAATTGCCTGGAGAACCGAAACGATTAGAACATCCTAAGACGGTATATTTCGTTGGATTTATATTTGGATTAATCACACTTGCAGTAGTCACCGGAGTTGCCTATCATCTTTCTTTTTCACCGCACGGACCTGCAGTTCTAAGGCCGTTAAAGGCAAAGTTTGAGAAGGAAAAAAAATCGGCAATCCTTGACGAGGTAAGGCAGCATGAGGAGTTTGAAAAACACAGGCATTTCCACCACAGTGTTTCTTATCAGCAACTGCCTGAGCAAAAACGGCCGGTATGCTATATCTGTCATTCAGACTATCCGCACGGCAAGAATAAAAAAGTCAGGGCATTGCTCAACATGCATACACAATTTTTTGTATGCGAGACCTGCCATCTGGAACAGCAGGAAGGACAGGCAGTTACTTATAAATGGTACAACCCCCTTAATGACGACCCGAAGGGGCCGTTTTTCGGAACAAGCTATGACCCGGCGACAGGAAATCTTATTGAAGGAGACGACCCATTCTCAAAAATATCGCCCTATATCCATGCAGGAGGCAAAATGGAATCTGCCATCCAGCGGCAGGATGCGCCGCTTGCGCTGGATTATATAAAGGTAAAAGACACGCTTACACCTGAGCAAAGGGATAACGTCAAAAAGAAATTTCATGTCAGCATTAAGGCAAAGGGTCATGAATGCAAGACCTGTCATTCAAAAGGCGGCATTTTAAATTTCAAGCAGCTTGGATTTGCAGAAAACAGGGCTATTGATTTGGAACAACTGAATATCGCCGGCATGATAACTAAATACGAAAAGTTCTATATCCCTAATCTATTTCAATAAAAGGATTTTTAGTTTTGGTTAAAAAAATATTTTTTTTAATATTTTTTTTCTTATGCATTTTTGTCGCTTCTAACAATTCGTTTGCACTGCAATGTTTTAACATTAAAACCCACTTTACATCAAAGGATTCACTTGGGCTGGACCAGCCGAGTGACCTTGCCATCGGTCAAAACAGGGATATTTATATAGTTGACGGGCTGAACAACAGGATAGTTGTACTTGACAGTGACGGCCGATTGAATTTCACTTTTGGCAAAGAGGGCTCGGGGAAAGGCGAATTCAAATATCCTCTTGGAATAGACATCTCTCCGGGCGGCAAGGTTTTTATTGCAGATTCAGGGAATCACAGAGTTCAGGTTTTTGATTCAAGGGGCGGCTTTCTTGATATGTTTACAGTCAAAAGCGGCGCTAATGAAAAACCCTCGGACCCGGTTGACGTCCTGGTCTCCACTACCATCAATTATTTATATGTTTCTGATAATGACAACCATAAAATAAAGGTATATAAACAGGATGGGACCTTTGAATTTGAGTGGGGGCGGTTCGGCGAAGAGTTCGGGGAGTTCAGATACCCGGGCATCCTGGCCGTTAACAGGTTAAATGAGGTATTTGTCGTTGATGTATTAAATACGAGGGTCCAGAAATTTGACCCTTGGGGAAAATTTGTTGCGGATATCGGCTCGTGGGGAGTGCTTCAGGGTAAATTTTTCAGGCCTAAGGGTGTAGCCGTAGACAGGAAAAACAGGGCTTTTGTCACCGACAGCTATATGGGAGTTATACAAGTATTCACTGATTCGGGGCGTTTCCTCGGTGTTGTATGCGAAAACAATAAGAAGAAGGAATTTATTACGCCTGTTGGAATTGCAGTGGACAAAAACGACAGGTTCATAGTGGTTGAAATGAAAGCAGACAGAATAACTGCATTTACCCCGTTAGAATAATGTGCAGTTTCAAAACTTATTACAATCTCACCCGTTAGCGCACGGTCCCTGATGTGATCTGAATTCTAACGCATCCCTGATGATATGAAGGATATTATCCATCTGAAACGGCTTGCTGACACAGCTAAAGGCCCCGTAATGAATGGCATCATCAATTACTTCCTTGGAAAGATATGCCGATAGAAATATTACCGGAAGGTTGTGCTCACACTCTTTAATCTTCTTAAGCAGGTCTATGCCGCTTAAACCCGGCATTTTCAGGTCTGTAACAACTATATCATATTTTGAAGAGGCCATTAATTGAACGGCGTCTTCACCGTCAACTGCTGTGTCAACTGCATATCCTGCGCCTTCTAAACCCTTTGTTAACGACCACCTGATTAATTTCTCGTCATCAACAACTAATACTTTAATCTTTCCTCCCACAACTTGATGCAACTGTCTATTTTCATTTGAAAGAGCAGGCATAAGTTAACAATCAATATATCATTTAACATGGCACTTTGTGCAAAGGGCACTGTCAGTGTTAGATATTCTTAAAAATGGAACTACGGCCGGGTCATGGACATTATGACAGCTTGCACATTCTACTTTACCGCCGTAAAGCTTTATATCATTCGCAGCGCTGCCGCCCCAGCCCTTCTGTGCGTCTGTCGGCGCATTAAAATCACTTGTTGCAGGATACGTCATTGATATGGGATGGTCATCTGATAAATCAACGCCAAGATAGGCTGTTGTATGGTCAGCTGCACTGCCAGAGGGACTATGACATTGCGCGCAAGTCGTCACATCAATCGTCACGCTCATCCTTCTGTGGTTAGCAGACGGCGTCGTCGGCACACCCAGACCCGAACCAGGCGCATTAATGATAGAGTCAACAGCCTGCACCCCGTCATGACAGCTAAGGCAGGCCAGCGAAATACCGCCCGGCGGATTTCCCACGGTTGAATCCATCGTTGAGCTGGTATATATATTATAAGGGCCTGCCGGTGTGTTTTTGTTCCATAAAGGAGCTATGGTGCCTGAACTGTGAGGTGTATGGCAGTACACACATACCTCGTTAAATTGGTTATACCGTGTCGGCACATGGTTAAAACCAGCCCAGCTAAAACCAGAGCTTAAATCATGCTTTGAGTTGACTATACTGCTGCTATACACAATTGAGGCAAGTGCGAGGCACACTGCAAGAGCTATCAATAAACTTCTTGTTTTCATCATCCGCTCCTCCCATTTTCTTTTTTAAAATTCTAATTTCTTTTAACAACCTTGTCAAGCAAAATACTAACAGCAATTTTACTTTATATGACAGGAAGTGCAAAGCGCACTGCCGGCATTATCCATCACCATGAACCTGCAATTGCCCGGAGTGCTGCATGCACCATTGTCATGCGGGTTGTGACATGTTGAACACTCAACCTTGCTGCCGAACAGTCTGAGTTTGCCCGCTGCATCTACTGATTTGACGCTTACAGGGGTTTTCAGTGCGCCGTCGTTTGCCGCAAGGGTGTCATCATATACAAACCCGACCGGATGGTCATTGCTTATGTTTCCGCCATTTTCACCGATATTCAGCGGTCCGATTGCAGGGTCACTCAGATTAAAATCTCCGAACTGATTAGTCGTTGCGCTGCCGAGAGTCGGGTCCCAGTCTTTAGGCATATTTATCATTACATCAAAGGCCCCTACACCGTCATGACAGCTAAGGCATAAAAGGGACTGTACTCCGGGCTGGTTTATAGTTGCATCAATCGTTGTACTTGAATAAAGGGTAAATGTGGTTGTCTGAAGAGTCCTGTTCCAAAGATAACCATTAACCTGAGTTTTATTTGCATTATGCGGGGTATGACAGAAGACACAAACTTCAGTAGTACCAAATGCACCGCCCCCCCATCCGGCTCCATTTACTGAGAGGTTATGCTTGGAAGTTGAATCAGCAACGCTTTCCCCGTATGCCAAATAGGCAATGGAGAGGGAGAGAGTTAGTATTGTTAATATTGTTAGTAACTTTTTCATGGTACTTTTCCACATATATTTATGCAAAAAGGGTGCGAATCCTCACTTTTTTTACACTTATATGTATAAAAATTATCAATAGGGCTAACGTATTGATTTTAAACGATTTTATTTTTTTGGGTAATATTATTATATATTATATTCCCATATACAAGCCCCAATAGCCCTTTTTCTACTGAGCCATTTCGCACAATTGAGTGTGAAATGGCTTACTTTTGAGGGGGTTTTCCGGGTATATTGGGATGGTTAAAAAACGCCTCTTTAAAGCAAAATGGGGGAGTAAAAAGGGTTAACGTTGGAGCACATATGTGCCCCAACATTAACTCAGGTGCTTGTATTTTTATTGTCCTATCACAATAAAATTTCCACTACTTATAGATTGAGATTGTGCACTATACGATGTAGTACAAGCTCCACCCGGCACAATCACTATCCCCATCGCATCGGGACTATTGTCAGTTACAGTTGCTGTAAAAAGACATCCCGGCACTGAATTAACCGTTCCAACG
This sequence comes from Nitrospirota bacterium, assembly GCA_016212185.1. Lineage (NCBI taxonomy): Bacteria > Pseudomonadati > Nitrospirota > Nitrospirota bacterium. The sequence goes on along the minus strand of JACRGX010000041.1, from coordinate 603 downwards.
CCTGTAACAGTTGCAGTACCTCCCGACGCTGTTACCCCTGTAATTGATGTGCTGACAAGGTTTAATCTCAGTTTCGTATAGTAATATTTAAGCCAGCTTGTGCCGAGAGATGAGCTTATAACATTGAGCGACATGCTTGCTCTGAACAGAGGCTCTGGATAATTGTAACCATTGCCTGATGCAGTAGCAACAGGTGTTGCCGGGTTACAATCATCGTCTATTCCGTTATTTACTATTTCAGTTGCACCTGGGTTGACAGCAGGGTTATTGTCATTACAATCAACACTTGAAGTATAACCATCATTGTCATTATCAGGATACACGAACTTCTGTATGCGATTATTACCAAGCTCTGTAACATAAACATTCCCTGAGCTATCTACTGCTACACCACTTGGATTATTAAACTGACCGTCTCCACTTCCATAAGAGCCCCACTTAGTTATAAAGACTCCATCAGATGTAAACTTCTGTATGCGGTGATTATAAAAATCTGTAACATAAACATTCCCTAAACTGTCTACTGTTACGCTCTCTGGATACCAGAACTGACCGTCTCCACTTCCATAAGAGCCGACCCTCAATTCTGAATCTGGGTTATCC
>JACRGX010000040.1 GCA_016212185.1 Nitrospirota bacterium | reverse complement strand
AGCTGTTATAGTAACGGCAATAAATTCGTTTACGTTTAAAGAATATAAACTTGTCATTGCGGCTTGTCCGCAATCATTCTTTATAAGAAAGATTCCCGACAAGCGGGAATGACATTAAATATTAGAGCTAAATTTATTTAATGCTGTTGCTATAGTTACTAACTGCTATGCGAGTCATTGACTAATTGCTAACAGCTATCTAAGAAAGGGAGTAAATGAAAGAAGAGATACAAAATATAAATGGAGAGACCTATGAAGCAGGGGACATAAAAGTCCTTAAAGGTCTTGAAGCTGTCAAAAAAAGACCTGCTATGTACATAGGGAATACGAGCTTTGAAGGACTCCATCACCTCGTCTACGAGGTAGTGGATAACAGCGTTGATGAGGCGCTTGCAGGTTTCTGCGATAAAATAGATATCACCATTCACATGGAAGGCAGCATTACTGTTATTGACAACGGGAGGGGCATTCCGACAGGTCCGCATCCGGGTGATGCAAAAGGCAGGACTGCTGCTGAAATAGCGCTTACAGAACTTCATGCCGGAGGAAAATTTGAGAGCAAGGCATACACAATTTCAGGCGGATTACACGGTGTCGGAGTTTCAGTGGTCAATGCACTTTCTGAATGGCTTGACATGGAGATAAAACAAAATGGAGAGGTCTGGGAGCAGCATTATGAAAGAGGCATGCCAAAAGAGCCGCTTACAAAAGTTGGGAAAACAAAAAGCAGGGGGACAAAAATAACCTTTAAGCCAGATGCCGAGATATTTGAGACAACAGAGTTTAACTATGATATCTTATCCAATAGATTCAGAGAGATAGCCTTTTTAAACAAGGGGCTTCTGATTGGAATTGCTGACGAGAGGATTAACAAAGAGCAGTCCTTTGTTTACAAGGGCGGGATTGTCTCATTTGTGGAGCACTTAAATAAAAATAAGAATCCCCTTCATCCACAACCTATATATGTCACAAAAGAAAAAGACGGCATCACAATAGAAGTTGCCATTCAATACAATGACGGCTATGCTGAGACTCTTTATTCTTTTGCAAATAACATCAATACTAAAGAAGGCGGTACACACCTTATCGGATTTAAATCTGCGCTTACAAGAACAGCCAATAGTTATGCAACATCATACGGCTTGATTAAAAGCCCAAAAGAGTCGCTGACAGGTGATGATATCAGAGAAGGGCTCACCGCGGTTATAAGCGTAAAACTTCCCAATCCCCAGTTTGAAGGACAGACAAAGACCAAGCTCGGAAACAGCGAGATAAAGGGCATTGTTGAGTCGCTGGTCAATGATACACTTGGCAGTTATTTTGAACAAAATCCTTCGGTAGCAAGAAAAATAATTGATAAGGCGCTTCAGGCCTCAAGGGCAAGGGAAGCTGCGAGAAAGGCAAGGGAACTCGTGAGAAAAGGCGCGCTTGAACACAGCGGACTCCCCGGCAAGCTCGCTGACTGCGCTGAAAAGGATCCGAGTTTAAGTGAGATATTTATTGTAGAGGGCGATTCTGCAGGCGGTTCCGCAAAGCAGGGCAGAGACAGGCATTATCAGGCAATCTTACCCCTGAAAGGAAAAATCCTGAATGTTGAGAAGGCACGGTTTGACAAGATGCTGAATTCTGATGAGATAAGGATATTAATAACTGCTCTTGGCACCGGCATTGAAAAAGATTTCGATATTACAAAGTCCCGTTATCACAAAATCATAATCATGACGGATGCTGACGTAGATGGCGCGCATATAAGAACTCTGCTCCTAACCTTTTTCTTCAGACAGATGTCGCAGATTATTGAAAATGGATACCTTTATATTGCACAGCCGCCTTTGTTTAAGGTTAAAAAAGGCAAGTCAGAACGATATATACAAAATGAGGGCAAACTTGAAGACATGCTTTTTGAACTTGCAGCAGATGAGATGGAAATCCCGATTAACGGAAAGTCTCTGACTGGCAAGACCCTTATCCCGTATTTAAGAAAACTCTCCAAGTTTGAAAAACTCCTGGGCTGGTTTGAGAGGAGAAAACACGATACAACATTAATGAAGACCCTTCTTGGCCTTGATATAAACAAAGATATCTTAAAGGATGAGAAAACTATTCAATCCATAGTAAACAAATTTAAGTCAGAATTCCCTGATGTCTCCGAAGAAATTGAATTTGACGAAGAACATCAGGCCTACAGGGTTGAATTGAAGAGGGGGAGGTTGAGCCTCAGAATTGATGATGAATTTCTGGCTTCTCCTGACTGCAAGGAACTTTGCAGTCTCTATGCAGCT